>JAYKGU010000064.1:0-23516 GCA_035285585.1 Synechococcales cyanobacterium | reverse complement strand
GGCCATTCAGGACCCGCTCATCGAGGATCGACGTGTCGCCTGCCAGCATGGCATAGGTGGCGTAGCGCAGGTAATAATCCAGGTCGCGGATGCAGGCAGCATAGCGACGGGTGGTGTACATGTTGCCGCCGGGGCGGGTGATGTCGGAGTAAAGCAGGGACTTAGCGACAGCTTCCTTAACGATAGCTGCAGCATTGGCGCTGATGGTGGTAGCCGCACGAACGCGCAGCTCACCGGTTTGGAAGTAGCTCTTCAGCTTATCCATGGCCGCGCCGTCCAGGTACTTGCCCTGAACGTCGGAGGTATTGATAACGGAGGTAATTGCGTCTTGCATAATTTTCGTTTCCCTAGAATTGAGTGATCTGTATGAGCAAGCCGTTGTCTCAAGCGAATCGTGCTAGCGATCAGCGTGAGCAACCAGGTTTACTGCATGGCACCAATTACGTAGTCAAAGTAGGAACCGGCTTCAGCAGCATCTTCAGCAGACATAGCGGAAATTGCTGCACTCTTCATCTCAGCGATGCCTTGGGCAACGGCTTCGATGGGGGTACCCAGAGACTTGTACATTTCCCGAACGCCAACGATACCGATTTCTTCGATCGGAGTGACATCGCCAGAGACGATGCCGTAGGTGATCAGGCGCAGGTAGTAGTCCATATCGCGCAGGCAGGTGGCGGTCATTTCTTCACCGTAGGCGTTACCACCGGGGGAAACAACGTCAGGGCGCTTCTGGAACAGCGCATCCCCTGCTTGCTTAACGATGCGCTCGCGGGAGCCGGTTAGGGTCTCAGCGATGCGGAGACGACGCTCACCGGATGAAACAAAGCTCTTGATTCGATCCAGCTCGCCGGGGCTGAGATAGCGAGCCTCAGCGTCAGCGTTCACGATTGATTTCGTGACAATGCTCATTGAGGATTCCTCCGAAAAAAATAAACCAGAATGATTGAGTGCTGGTGCTTGGTAAGGCGTGAGCTGAGGCTGGTGCCGACGTTTCTTAAAGACGCTTCCAAAAAAAACGCAGGTTTGCTCCAGATATCTCTTGGCTGATATTTGGCAATCTACAGGGCGTTCCTCGCAGCTTTAGACAGCATTTCGGGGAACATATAGAACCCTAAGCTCAGCGACCTTCCGCAAATATTTTGCGGCATGACGTTCACACTCTATAGTTCCTCGCAATATTTTGTAATACTCGTCCTCATATTTGGCTAAACCAGCATAAAACGAGCTTTTGCGAGGGGCGATCGCCATCCACCATGCCACAGTTTGCACTCATTACAAAAAAACCGAAGTATTCAACGATACTCGGTTCATCGCCAAACCTACCGTAAGGGCGAAGGATTTGAAAAAGCCAACTACTGTTATGCAGTGGTTGCAGATCCTTCGCCCCTGTCTACCGACGTTTCCTTAAAAAGCCTTGGAAGCCAATCCAAAAGCTCCGTCAAGGGTTTGGGACTCCAAAAACTCTAGCGAGCTTTCAGACAGGCTTTAGCCACGCGGGGCCACGGGTTCAAAGCTAGGAACCACAATTTCCTTACTCTGCTTTGTAAGCTGGTTGTACAGCTTCTCAGTGTTGGGGAAATTAGCCGCTGGTAGCGTGGGGAAACGCCGGTAAGGAACCGTGTCTTCCCCAAAGACCTGGGCGTATTCCATGCTGTTCAGGATGGCGCTGATGAAGCTGCGGATGCCCTGGCGAGCCAGAATCTGGTTGTACATGCGAATTTCTGCCTGGTCGCGGGGGGCACGGCCCAGGAAGTGCTTCAGCCCCAGCTCAATCACCTTGGTATTGGGGTAGGCCGTGTAGAACTCTTTGATGTAGAGACTGGAGGCTCCCAACCCTTCGATGAATTCCTTGACGCTGATTTCTCCATTCCGCAGACGGCTTTCCAGAACGGTGAACTCGTTTTTGACGATGTACGGATCCAGATCTCGCTCAAAGACCTGGCGATAGGCCGCTTGAATCACCTGCTGTACAATGGCCTTCTCCACCAGCGAGGTGAGCTTAAACACCTTGGTTTGCTGGCGCTGCTGGCTCACACCCTGGTTGATGCGGAACTGGATATCGGGAACCGTGCGGGTTTCCGTTACCTGGCCCAGTTCTACAAATCGGGGCGTTTCTTCAACAGCTTTAGCCGCCATCATGGTGTCGCTGACGGCCCGGAGCGATCGCATCGACTGCCCCGCTGGCGTCAGGTAGCGCTCATAGGGAACGGTGTCTTCCCCGAAGGCCTCACTATACTCCTGGCTATCGATGATGGCATCCACCAGGGCATAGAACCCTTGCTTGGAGCAAATATCAAAGTAGCGGTTGGTCTCCTGCCGTCCGTAGGTGGGGCGGCCCAGCAGACGCCGGTGGATATACTCGATCGCCTTCGTCACATAGAGGGGCGTCCAGTACATCTTGCGGAAGACCTCTGACTTGGCCAGCATCCGCACAAACTCGCGCACGGTGATCTCGCCGTTCTCCAGCTTGATTTCCGCTACTTTGAGGCGCTGCCCTTCGTAGAGTTCTCGCCCAAAGACGCTCAGGTAGGCTGCCCGAATTACCGCCTGGGTTGAGCTTTCAGAATATTTCACGCTTTCGGTGGCGTTGCGCTGGCTGCTAAGGCCAGAGAAGGGGCGCTGATCCAACCGGAAGACCTTTGGCCCCAGGGAGCCGGGGAATTCGCCCCGTGCCCCTGGATTGCTCAGTTGGTTCTTGATGCCTGCGCCCCGGTGAATCAGGATGCGACGGGTATCTTTGCCAAAGGGAGCGGGGCTGGTGCTGGGGTTGCGGCTTTCTTCGGGGAAAATTGCACCAAACTGGTTTTCCAGCGGGTCGTTGCCCGAACCATAGGGGTGCTGATCCGGCAGGGGCTGGGTGTAGGCCGCAAAGGTGGTGATAAACTGGGGCACCTTGCGGAAGGGGGCGCTGTACTTGAACAGGTCTTGCTGCGGTCCCCAGTTGCGGCATTCCTGGGCTTCCTGCCCCAGACCCCGCAAGTAGGGAACGGTTTCTTCTCCGAAGTAATCTGAGTACTCCTGGGAGTCTACCAGGGCATCCACCAGGGCAGGTAGCCCACCGTTGGAGATGATGGCAAAGTATTTCTGCACCTCTTCCCGGCTGCTGGGGCCACGGCCCAGGATGTGACGGAAAGCTAGCTCCAGGGCACGGCTGTTGATGTATGGCTCGTAGAAGTTTTTCCGGTAAAGGGGCGACTTAGCGAGCCGACGGACGAATTCCTTCATGGAAATGTCGCCGTTCTTCACCTGAGACTCCAGGAAGGAAATATTCAAGGAGTAGGCGCGGGTGATGTCGCGCTCAAAGATTTGCCGGTAGGCCGCCTTCACCACGTCATTTTTCTCTGTGGCCGATAGCCCAGGCTTCATGGCGTATTTGGGGCGTCGCTCGGCGGCGTTGTAGTAGATTTGGGGGAGCTGCAGCCCTTGCTGGTCACCAGAGGGGCGCTGGCGCAGCTTATCAGAAGGCGTCGGCGCTTCAAACTCAGTGATGAGAACCCCAAAGTATTGGTTGACAATCTCGGCCCCCTCGGTGTCCTGCTTGAAGTAGCCCAGGGCCGCCTGACGCATTTCTTGCAGTGCGATCAGAGTCGCTGCGCCGGAGCAGGCGTTTTCAATGATTTCCCGCAGACCGCGCACATTGACCGAGATGATGTTGGGGTCGCCTGCCACAATCGCGTAGGTGAGATACCGCAGGAACCAGCTCAAGTCGCGCAGGGACTTTTGCATGTTGCTGGGGCCATAGCGGGCCACATTGATGGGGCGAAAACCAGACGGAGAAGGGCCGCTGGGGGAGGAGCTAAAGAGCGATCGCAACCCCTCCAAAAAGCCACCCCGGCTTTCGACATAGGTGGCGGTGCCCAGTTTCATGGACTCCTGCACATTCATAGGGGTGCCACCCACTGTCATCACGGCTTTCTCTGGCTCAGGCTTCTCCAGATAGGCCATGGGCGAGCCGCCGACAAAGATCCGGTTTGCTGCGCGCGAGACGATAAGTTCCGAATTTTTCGTAAGAGTTTCTGAAATTTGTAGCCGCTTTAGACCGGAGCTAAAGAAGCTAGACAGTTCGCCTAATTCTCCCCGACCTGGAAAGCGATCCTGCTGTTCAGCCTGGGAAATGGTTGATACAGGTAAGGTTTGATAGAGCTGCGGACGCGCAACAGAGCTTCCACCACTTGCCGTTACACTCATTGGTTCTCAAAAGCTCCCTACAATAGCGGTTATCAACTTTGTATTTAGTGCCTATCTAAAACCCCTGACGAAGTTTTCGGATAGGGTACTGGAACAGATCGACCCAGCCTAGAGCCACCCAGCATGGTTAGGAGGACTGCATGGTTACTTGCATCTGGAAAGCGCGATCGCCCATCGACTGTTGAACACGGTACTTTCCAAAATTGCTGAGGTAACTGCTTCAGGGGTGATCAACTCAGTTTTCAGATTAAATCGTTTTGGGACTACTCAACTGATTTATTAAAAAGTGTGTAGCAGTCTCCAGCGAAATTATCGAGATTCATGCAAGTGATCATAGGGTAAATCCGAAATAAACCTGAGAGTATGTATAAGTTTTGTTACCTTTCGTGATCAGCCCCGCTTGGATCAACCTTTTCGAATAAGCATTCGAATAAGCAGCAGAGACTCGGTGAGGGGCTGATTTTATCCAGTCTAAATAATATGGCGTTACGCTTTCGCGTTAGGACATTCAAGAGGTGTGGAACCCCTGCGACGCGGGGGTTCCACACTCAAACCTTAGACCGTAGGGCTTTACATTAGCACCAGTCTGCGACGCCAACATAGACCTACGGGCTTGGGCCTGTCGGTGAATCTCCGCCGCTGCAGAGGATTCACCCGTGCTAAGGGACTTTCTGGAAAGGGTTCTACCGCTTGTGGGGTGGTGTGATGTCTGTCCGCAGATTTCGCAGATGGACGCAGATAAATAGCGTGCCCGCCGCGTAAGTCCTAATTCAAGAAAAAACAAAGTGGGAGGCGATCGCCCCCCACCCATTCTGTGAGTCTATGTGCCGACTTCAGTAAGGGCAAAAGGCTCTTTGCCCCTATGCTCGCGACACATACCTCGAATGTTTAATTGGCCAGGGCGGCTGCGCCGAAGGTGGCGTTAAACTGCTGGCACCAAATCGCGACGGATTGATAATCGGCAATATTCACATCGGCAGGAATTTCGTAGCGCTGGGTACCGCTCACCGACTCCAGGGGAGCCAGGGTTACATAATCACCTTCCTGGATGCTGTGGGCGGGGGCTTCGGTGGTGCCAATTACATCATTCGAGCGGTGCAAAATTACGTACAGGTCTGGGCCTTCATCGGTGTTGAAGTCTTCCCCCAACTCTACAAAGCGCTGGCCGTTTTCCTCAATAACGCTGGCTGTGCCCTGGGTGGGATGCTCGCCGGAGACAAAACTACCCATAGAAATCGCCGCCGCTGCTACCTCGCTGCCACTTGCCTCAGTAGCAGGCGTCTCTGGCGCGGTGGTTTCGGGGGTAGATTCAGCCACTTCGGTTTGGGTTTCCGCTGGGGGGGCAGCGGCATCTTCAGAAACGGTGCCGCCACCGCCGCAGGCTCCCAAAAACAGCACAACCGCCGACAGACTTCCTAAAAGCAGACGATTCATGGCAAGCTCCTTTCCACAAAATAATGAAGTGGTTGAAAATGGGCGAACTGAAATCCCTTCCTAAGTTCGCTATGAATTCCAGAATGCTCGATGGACATGACGGCGGGCTGAGGCAGATCTGAGAGTTGGCTGAGCGATCGCCCCCGCCCTGCAACACGCTCACAACACGATAAACTCGATCTGCTGCGCGAAGATTTTCCATGTCCAACTCCCCAGCCTCCCAGCCTCAACCATCCGATCCCCAGGCCATCAGTGCGGCGGTGGCCAAGCTCTACAACACCTACCCCTTTCCGCCGGAACCAATTTTGGATGAGCCGCCTCCCGGCTACAACTGGCGCTGGAATTGGGTGGCGGCTTACAGTTTCTGCACCGGGCAGCGACCCGAGCGGGAGGCGATTCGCATTCTGGATGCCGGATGTGGCACGGGGGTAGGCACCGAATACCTGGTGCACCTTAATGCCCAGGCCCAGGTGGTGGGTATTGATCTGAGTGCTGGGGCATTGGCGATCGCCCAGGAGCGGTGTCAGCGGTCGGGGGCCGAGCGCGTCGAATTCCATCACCAGTCCCTCTACGAGGCGGGGCAGCTACCGGGGGAGTTTGATCTGATTAATTGCGTGGGTGTGCTGCACCACCTGCCCGATCCCGTCCGGGGCATTCAGGCCCTGGCCCCAAAGCTGGCCCCCGGCGGACTCATGCACATCTTTGTCTATGGCGAACTGGGGCGCTGGGAAATTCGCCTGATGCAGGAAGCCATTGCCCTGATCCAGGGCGATCGCCGGGGCGACTACCAGGACGGAGTGTCCGTTGGCCGTCAGCTATTTGCTGCCCTGCCCGACGACAATCGCCTGGTGCGGCGGGAGCGGGAGCGCTGGTCGATGGAAAATCAGCGGGATGAAAACTTTGCCGACATGTATGTGCATCCCCAGGAAATTGACTACAACATCTCAACCCTGTTTGAGCTGATTGATGCCTCTGGGCTGGAGTTCATCGGCTTCTCCAACCCCCAGCACTGGTCGGTGGAGCGACTGCTAAAAGCTTCCCCTGATCTGTTGGAGAGGGTCGGGGAACTGGGCGATCGCCAGCGCTACCGCCTCATCGAGCTGCTCGACCCTGAAGGCACCACCCACTACGAATTTTTCCTGGGCAAACCACCCCTGCCCAGGGCCAACTGGTCAGCGGATGCAGCGCTCCAGGCAGCGATCCCCACCCTCAATCCCTGCCTCGACGGCTGGCCCAGTCAGTGTGTATTTAATATGGACTATCAGATCGTGCGGCTGGATGACGCCGAGTTCGCCTTCCTTTCCGCCTGCGATCGCAACGGCTCAGCTCAGCCACCGCTCACCATAGGAGACATCCTCCAGCAAGCGCCCCTGGGGCTGGATCAGGTGCGATCGCTTCAGCTCCGCCACCTGATTTTGTTGACCCCAGGAATGTCCTGAATTGGACTGGGGTGTGATCCCCTTGCGTGTTATGATCTGCTGTGGCTCATTGCAGCCAACCAAATCTGCTGTCTGCCTTACGGCATCTTTGTCCTGTGACCTTATCTCCATCAGAGCGATCGCCTGAAACCGATATCACCCCTCAAGCCCCTTCTGATCAGCAAACGGATTCCCCCGCTCCCTCATCAGAAGAAGTGGCGAGTCGATTGTCACCAGACCCTGACCCGTCCATTCAGGAGTATCGTCAGCTTCAGCGCGATTTGTTGCTGGTTACGGTTGGTCTGGCTGGGATTATCTTTGTCTCAGTCTGGCTATCCTATTCTCTCAACACTGCTTTGAACTACTTGATCGGGGCCTGCGTCGGGATTGTCTACCTGAAGCTGCTGGCTCGGCATGTTGAACAGCTGGGTCGGCAACGCCAGCGGTTGGGAAACAGCCGTCTGGCTCTTCTTGTAGGGGTCATTTTAATCGCATCTCGCCTGAATCAGCTAGAGATCCTACCTATTTTTTTAGGTTTTTTAACCTACAAAGCAGCGCTCATTATTTACGTCCTCCGCACAGCAGTGTTTTCTGAGTGAGGTTCGACGTCAGCCCCCTGTTTGCTTTTCTATTGACTTCTGGGGATATTTTCCAAATGGAAGTGGTGAATTTATTGAACCCGTTTAACACACTCCCCCTTGCCGAACTGGAAGTTGGTCATCATTTCTACTGGCAAGTTGGCAATCTCAAACTGCATGGGCAGGTTTTTCTCACCTCCTGGTTTGTAATTGCCGCCCTGATTGTGATTACCCTCCTGGCATCCCGCAACCCCCAGCGCATCCCCATGGGGTTGCAAAATTTCATGGAGTATGCACTGGAGTTCATCCGCGATCTGGCAAAAAACCAAATTGGGGAAAAAGAGTATCGCCCCTGGGTACCATTCGTTGGTACATTGTTCTTGTTTATCTTTGTTTCGAATTGGTCGGGGGCGCTGCTGCCCTGGCGGTTGATTGAGATTCCGTCCGGCGAGCTGGCTGCTCCTACCAGCGACATCAACACAACGGTAGCGCTGGCGTTACTCACCTCCCTGGCCTATTTCTACGCTGGATTTAGCAAGAAGGGGTTGGGTTACTTCGCGAACTATGTTGAGCCTGCGCCCATCATGTTGCCCTTCAAGATTTTGGAGGACTTTACCAAGCCCCTTTCCCTGAGCTTCCGTCTGTTTGGAAACATCTTGGCGGATGAACTTGTGGTGGCGGTTCTGGTGTTGCTGGTGCCCTTGTTTGTCCCACTGCCTTTGATGGTACTGGGTCTGTTTACGAGTGCAATCCAGGCATTGATCTTTGCAACTCTAGCGGCTGCCTACATCGGTGAAGCCATGGAGGAGCATGGTGAGGGCGAGCATCACGATTAACCCGCTGGTTTGGTTACTCAAAGGTGTGCTCACTTTAATAGGTTGTGCCATGCTGGTTGGGTGGAACGCGTCTGTTACGGGCGATCGCCCCCTTCCAGGAGGTTACACCCTGGACAACTTCGGTTGACTGATTCGTTGCATACATTTCGTTTAGTCCTGTAGAGAAGGTAGAGAGCTAATTATGGATTCCATTACTGCTGCTGCGTCTGTTCTGGCTGCTGCTCTGGCTGTTGGTTTGGCGGCAATTGGCCCTGGTTTGGGTCAGGGAAATGCTGCGGGTCAGGCTGTTGAAGGGATCGCCCGTCAACCCGAAGCAGAAGGCAAGATTCGCGGTACGCTTCTGCTCAGCTTGGCGTTCATGGAAGCGTTGACGATCTACGGTCTGGTGGTAGCGCTCGTGCTGCTGTTTGCTAACCCGTTTGCGTAAATCAGTGGGTCGGGTAGGGGTGCAGTTTGCACATCTACCCGAGTTATACCGCCTCAGTAATTGAGCTGTATCTGTGTAGATCCCGTCTCTGTGGGAACCAATGATTTATGACTTACTGGACAATTTTGTTAGCCGCTGAAGCCGCTGCTCTCGAGGAGCCTGGCGGTCTATTCGACCTCGATGCCACCCTGCCTTTGATGGCCATTCAGTTTCTCATTCTGGTCGCGGTTTTGAACGCCCTTTTCTACAAGCCCCTGGGTCGGGCTTTAGATGAGCGGGACGACTATATTCGCAACAACGTCGCCGATGCCCAGGAGCGTCTAGCCAAGGCGCAAAATCTGGCGCAGCAGTACGAAAATGAGTTGGCCGACTCGCGCCGGAAAACTCAGGAAATTATCACCCATGCCCAGGCAGAGGCCCAAAAAGTAGCGGCAGCCAAAATCGCCGAGGCTCAGCGAGAGGCCCAGGCTCGGCGTGACCAGGCCCAGCAAGAACTGGATGTGCAAAAGCGAGAGGCCCTGCAGGTGCTGGAACAACAGGTTGATGACCTGAGTAACCGGATTCTGAGTCGAGTTTTGGGCTAGCGAGACTGGCTGTCGGCCCCACCCCTGTTAACCATTGCGAACTAAGTGACAATTATGGGAATACTTTCACTCCTGGCTGTTGAAGCTGGAGGTCTAGCCGCTGAAGGGCTAGAGGAAGGTGGATTCGGTCTAAACTTTGACTTACTCGATACCAACCTAATCAACCTCGCTATTATTATTGCGGCGCTGGTGTATTTCGGTCGTAAGTTTCTGGGCAACACGCTGGCAGAACGGCGATCGCAGATTGAATCTGCCATTAAAGAGGCCGAGCAGCGCAAACGGGATGCAGCCTCCCAGCTAGCAGAACAGCAGCAACGGCTCGCCCAGGCTCAGACGGATGCGGCCCGTCTTTTGAAAGAGGCAGAAACCCGTGCTGAAGCTGCTAGGCAGGCTATTCTAGCCCAGGCCGAGCAAGATATTGTGCGCCTGCGAGAAGCTGCCGATCAGGATACCAGTTCCCAGCGGGAGCGCATCGTTGCTGAGCTGCGACAGCGAGTTACCGAAATGGCATTGCAGCGGGCCGAAGAGCGCCTTCGCTCGGAACTGGATGAAGGCCGACAGCATCAGCTAATCAGCCGGAGCATTGATATGCTGGGAGGTCAATCATGACGAGTCGAACCGCCGCCACCGAAATATCGACGCCCTACGCTGAGGCGCTGATGTCCGTGGCCACCTCGAACAATGTTCTTGACCCGGTGGCTGAGAATGTGCGATCGCTTTTGTCCGCTCTCCAAGACTCCCCCGATCTGCAAAACTTCCTGGCCAACCCTTTAATGAAGCCTGATTTGAAGAAGGCCGTCCTCCGGCAGATCGCCCAAGACAGCCTGCATCCCTATACCCTCAACTTTTTGATGCTGTTAGTGGATAAGGGACGCATTGTTCTCCTTGAGAGCATTTGCCAGCAGTTTCAGGAGCGCTATCGTAAATTGAACCAAATCGTATTGGCGCAGGTGACTTCTGCCATACCGCTAACCGACGAGCAAAAAGAGGCGGTACGCCAGCGGGTTATCAGCATCACGGGTGCCCGTCAGGTGGAGCTGGAGACCGACCTGGACAGCGATTTGTTGGGTGGTGTCATCATCAAGATTGGCTCACAGGTCATTGATGCCAGTTTGCGTGGTCAGCTCCGCCGCATTGGTTTACGGCTCACTGCTGCCTAACCTCCGTTCCGTCCCCTTCTGAGCTAATCCAGCTCTTTCCCTTTTGTAGCCCAGTGGAGATCAGTCTGTATGGTAAGTATCAAGCCTGACGAAATCAGCAGCATTATTCAACAGCAAATCGAGCAGTACAACCAAGACGTTAAGGTGTCTAACGTCGGTACCGTGCTTCAGGTGGGTGACGGCATTGCCCGCATCTATGGTTTGGAGCGCGCCATGTCCTCCGAGCTGCTGGAGTTTGAAGACGGCACGGTGGGTATTGCCCTTAACCTGGAAGAAGACAACGTCGGTGCCGTGTTGATGGGCAACGGACGCAACATCCAGGAAGGTAGCTCCGTGAGTGCCACGGGTAAAATTGCCTCGATTCCCGTAGGAGATGCCCTCATTGGTCGGGTGGTAGACGCCCTGGCCCGCCCCATCGACGGTAAAGGCGAGATCAACACCACAGAAACCCGCCTGATTGAATCCCCCGCCCCCAGCATCATTGCCCGCAAGTCGGTGTACGAACCGCTGCAAACGGGGATCACCGCCATTGACGCCATGATTCCCATTGGCCGGGGTCAGCGAGAGCTAATTATCGGCGATCGCCAGACCGGCAAAACGGCGATCGCCGTAGACACCATCCTCAACCAGAAGAGTGAAAACGTGGTCTGCGTCTACGTGGCGGTTGGCCAAAAAGCCTCTACAGTAGCCCAGGTGGTCAACGTGCTCCAGGAGCGGGGTGCCCTCGACTACACCGTCGTCGTCGCGGCTAATGCCAGCGACCCGGCAGCGCTACAGTATCTGGCTCCCTACACAGGCGCTTCCATCGCTGAATATTTTATGTACCAGGGCAAAGCCACCCTGGTTGTCTATGACGACCTCTCTAAGCAGGCCCAGGCCTATCGCCAGATGTCTCTGCTGCTGCGTCGTCCTCCCGGTCGGGAAGCCTATCCTGGGGACGTGTTCTTCCTCCACTCTCGCTTGCTGGAGCGGGCAGCCAAGCTCAACGAAAGTCTGGGCGAGGGCAGTATGACGGCGCTTCCCATCATCGAAACCCAGGCCGGTGACGTATCGGCTTACATCCCCACTAACGTAATTTCCATCACCGATGGGCAAATTTTCCTGTCGTCTGACCTGTTCAACTCCGGTCTGCGTCCGGCGGTGAACGCAGGGATCTCCGTATCGCGGGTGGGTTCGGCGGCCCAAACCAAGCTGATGAAGAAGGTGGCGGGTAAGCTCAAGCTGGAGCTGGCCCAGTTCGATGAGCTGCAAGCCTTTGCCCAGTTTGCGTCTGACCTGGATAAGGCGACCCAAAACCAAATTGCTCGGGGCCAGCGACTCCGGGAAATCCTCAAGCAGCCCCAATATTCGCCCCTATCGGTGGCGGAGCAGGGCCTTCTCATCTATGCGGGAACCAACGGCTACCTGGATGACATCCCCGTTAACAAGGTAACCGCCTTTGTCTCAGGTCTGCGGGATTACCTCAAGACCAATCGCACCGACTACCCTGAGCTGGTGGAAAACGAGAAGAAAGGGTTTAACGATACCATCGTCAACTGCATGAAGGATGTACTCACCGAGTACAAGCAAACCTTCATGGCCACCATCAAGTAAAACAGTTTAGTCAAACGTCGCCATTGGTGGTAGTTTCCTGTTGTTGATATCTGCCGCCAATGGTGGCTGGGCATGGCGATTGAGGCAAAGAATTATGGCAAATCTCAAGGCAATTCGCGATCGCATCAAGTCAGTCAAGAATACAAAGAAGATTACGGAAGCGATGCGCCTGGTGGCGGCGGCCAAGGTGCGTCGTGCCCAGGAGCAGGTGACGGCCACCCGCCCCTTCGCCGATCGGCTGGCCCAGGTTCTCTACGGCTTGCAAACGCGGCTCCGGTTTGAGGACGCCGATCTGCCCCTGCTGAAGAAGCGGGAAGTGCAGTCGGTAGCGCTGCTAGTGGTGTCGGGCGATCGCGGTCTGTGCGGCGGCTACAACACCAACGTCATCCGTCGCGCAGAAATGCGGGCCAAGGAACTGGCTGCTGAGGGGCTGGAATACAAGTATGTGCTGGTTGGGCGCAAGGCCATCCAGTATTTCCAGCGGCGGGAGCAGCCTATTGACGCTACTTTCTCCAATCTGGAGCAAATTCCCACGGCAGAGGAGGCGTCCAGTATTGCGGATGAGCTGCTCTCCCTCTTTCTATCGGAAACGGTGGACCGGGTGGAGCTGGTTTACACCAAGTTTGTTTCCCTGGTTAGCTCCCGTCCGGTGATTCAAACCCTGCTGCCCCTCGACCCCCAGGGACTGGAGCCAGTGGATGACGAAATCTTTCGTCTCACCACTCGGGGGGGCACTCTGGATGTGGAACGGCAGCGGATACAAGCGCCCACGCCAGCAACGCTGCCGCAGGATATGATTTTCGAGCAAGACCCGGTGCAAATTCTGGATGCGCTGCTGCCGCTCTACTTGAACAACCAGTTGCTGCGAGCGCTGCAAGAGTCGGCAGCCAGTGAACTGGCGGCTCGGATGACAGCCATGAATAACGCCAGTGACAACGCGAAGGAGTTGATTTCCAACCTTTCGCTGGTTTACAACAAGGCCCGTCAGGCGGCGATTACCCAGGAAATTCTTGAGGTTGTGGCCGGAGCCGATGCCCTTGGCTAGGGTGAGGGTTTGCTGAATTAAGCCAAAACCATATAGGGAGCCAGAATCCAGGAGTCAGAATTCAGAAGGGAAATGACTTCTGGTTCCTGGCTCCTGAATTCTATTCTTGGCAGAGCTTCCTGCCTTAAGTTGATACTCCGGGTTTGGCATTGCCACGTCCCTATCTAATGGGTCGCACCGTGCCCCGCTTCCCCGCTAATCTTGACCCACTTTAAGCGGGAACCTGGGTAGATGGATCTGATTTTAATCAGTTCACGTTAGCTGATTTCTGGCCTACCGGTAAAGATCCAGTGGTAGCGGGCCATACATCTCATTGATGCCGGATTCGTAGGCAGACTGACAGGAAACCAGAACGCCCCGGTTGTCGCCCTGGTAGCTGTCGGCATAAAGCAGGCGGCTTTTGGTGTTGAATTTGATATAGACTGGTCCGTTAATCTCAAGTGGCTGCTCAGGAACCGTATAGCCCAGGGCATGGGCGTAGTCGTGAAGCGCCGCCAGTCCCCGATCCAGCGACTCGGCGCAAACACCAAAGATTTGATAGTCGGACCGATCTTTGACGGTCGATAGAGCCTGACGAACCTCTGGCTTTGAAATCGAAGGGCTGGGAACCGCACTACTTGAAGTCGGGCAGTCGAACTGCTTCAGCACCGCATGGGCCGCTTCTGCAGGTGTTTGCTCAAGTGAGCCGTCAGAGCGCAGTTCGTTGGGTAGATGGTCAGGAAACGGGTTCATTGATCTACTCCAATTTGATTGACCGCAGGGGCAATTGGCTAATTGCCCCTATCGCGCCATTCAACTCTAACCTGAATATGCAGGGTTAACGGGTGCCAAAGCAGGACTGGGCGTTATCCCCAGATGGCACATTGACAAAGGTCGAGATATCAGGGAGCAGAGTCACGGTGCCAGTGTTCAGGCTAAAAATGTCCGGTAAGTCGACGACCTCAAAGAAGGACGCCACACCGGTTGGGTTGTTGACTAACCGGATGCCGCTGGCGCTGGTGTTGCCGCCGATAAAGGCACAGGCATCGTTGGTGTTGGCGTTGGTGGTTATTTCTAAATCGGGGCCGCCGTTGGTGACATTACCCGATAGGGTGTTGTCCTGGATATCGGCAATCAGGGTAGCAGAGTCGCTGGCATCCAGATTGATGCCTTTGGCACCATTATTCAGAATCAGGTTGCCGCTGATTCCGAAGGAGTTGTTATCCAGGTCAGTGACATACTCCTGGAAGGCGACGTTGCGGGCGATCGCCCGAATGCCTTCTTCTGCATTGTTTTGAATAGTATTGTCACCGATGGCAAACTCCTGGGCCACAACTTCATTCGCTTCGATGTCAATCCCCGCGCCCTGGTTAAACTCAATCCGGTTGCGGTTGATAAAAATCTCCTGGGCGGCGGTTGAGGTGCCGTTGGGGACGCCCGCAATCACGCGAATGCCCGATGCACCACTGTTGGCAATCACGCTGTCTTCGATCGTGATCTCCTGGGAGCCGACATTGAGGGCGCGGGCAAAGACCCCTTCAGCACCGCTATTGAGGATGCTGCCGTCGCTGAAGGTGACCTGCTGATTCCCCAGGTCAGTAGCCTCAATTGAGAAGCCTTCCTCCCGGCTATCGGCAATATCGGTATCCCGGATTTCCACAATTTGAGATGGGTTGATGCCCTGGGCCGGGTTACCCATGACGTCTAGCTCGATGCCGATGCGGGTATCGCTGATCGTGTGACGTTCGATGGTTACTTCCACAGCGTCGCTGGTGGTGTTGCTGATCAAAATTCCCTGGCCCGCATCCGCTACGCCCTGGACATTGGTAATGGAGTTGTCAAAGAGCACCACGCTGCCGGAGACGTCGCTTAGGAAAATGCCGCGATCGCCCGGATTGGTAATGGTGTTATCGCGAATTTCCACATTCTCTACCCCACGGGCAGCAACGGCGTTGTTGGGGGCGTCGGCAATGCGGAAGCCGGAGAGAACGGTGCGATCGCCCATCGTTACTAAATCAGAGGCCGATGGGTCGCGAATGATGGGGAAGTTGCCATCATCCGATAACGGGAGCCGCACCAGAATACCGTCATCAAAGTTAACCACCGGGGAGAAAGGCAACCGGGCCGCTGCCCTGGGGAAGCCAGGGAAGGGCAGCCCAGCCAGGAACTGCTCTGGCCCCTGGGATAGGACGCGGACACGGTCAGGAATGGAAAACGCCGGAATTTCGGGATTGCTGCCTGCGTCCACATAGACAATATCGTTGCCGTCAGACACAGAAGCACCCAGGGCATCTTCAACCGTACCGAAGGGGTTTTCAAAAGTGCCGTCTCCACCCTGATCCCCCAGCGTCACGTGGATAAAGCGGTAGGGGCGATCTTCTTCCGGGTTCATGAGGGGCATTTCGATTTCATCCACCTCAATTTCGATTTCTTCTTGCGTCTCAATGGCAATGCTAGGATTGCGGCGCACCGGTTCGCCCAGGCGGGCCACCAGTTCGATATCTTCTGGCACTGGCCCCCGGGGCCGTACGCGAGGGAAGGTGAGGGTAACGGAGCCAATGACGTTGGTGCCAAACAGGTCGTCTTCCTGCAGGGTGACCCCCAGCACTACGTTTTGCACGGGGCGTACCTCCAGACCAACCCGCCAGCCCAGGGTACTGTCTACCTTTGCAGCGTCATAGAAGTAAAGTCCGGCGTAGCCCCGGAGGTCGCCATCGCCGTCGTTCCAGTCCAGCACCTTGGCCCCTAGCTCGGCGTCAAATCCCGACAGGGCAATCTCTTCAACTCGCAAAATCCGGCGTTCTTCCCGGCTGGACAGCACCAGCAGGTTGCCCTCAAACCCGGTGGAGATGCCGCTACTGGTGCTAGAGAGCAGCTCTTCTTCGACAACCTGACTGGTGTCACCCAGGGCGACATAGCCGTTGATGCGCAGATCCAGCACGTTTCCCAGGGTTTCGAAACCCAGGCCCAACTGGTAGAAATCGTCGCTTTCGTCGGTTTCGCGGTTGTCTAAGGAGACATATCCGCCCCAGATGCGATCGCTACTCTGGCTATAGGCGCGATGGCCGAACAGCAGATTGCCGCCAATTTGGCCGTCGTTGTCCAGCAAGAAGCGGGGTTCAAAAAAAGTAATATTGCGACCGGGGCTTTGACGCAGGGGAACAAAGCCTTCAAACCGGGTAGTGCCGTCGAAGCCTGCACCAGAACTGGTATGCCCCACACCAGCACGGGCAGGAATCAGCAGGTCAGCGGCGGAGCCTGTGGGTTCTATCGGTTCTGAATCGGTGGTTTGAGCGGATGCGAAGGGGTGAAATGACGCGATCGCTAGCAATAATCCAGCAGATGCTAGGACTTTCAACGAATTCATAGCTACCTCATTATCCATAGTGGTTAGGATGCACACCTGATTCCGACACGATAAGCCTTCCCAGGCTGACGTCATGAATATCTTCCTTGAGAGAACTAAGAAAAGTCTAAAGGTTTTTTTACTCCTAAAGGCTATCGGCTTCCATAGTTTATGTGGAAACGTAAACCAGTCACAAGCAGCTTTATAAAAAAATGAGAAGCGGCCAAAAAATCAGATATGACTCGCCTGCAAGAATACTTAGCACAAAAAAGCCCGCTGAGGGCAAAGAAGAACCCTTCAGCGGACAAATTAGGACAAATTAGACAAATTTCACTGATTCAGCGATCCGCACTGTGAGCATTTGCTACTGGGTGCCCATCCCTGGGGTCTGGTTTGGACCTTCGCCCTGACTAGAACCTGAAGTGGCGATCGCTCAGGGTATCCGCATTGACATCCTCAAGGGTTACCAGGTTCTTGAAGCCGCTGCCGCTATCGCCCTGGATCAGCACATCATCTCCCCGCTGTTGAACTTTAAGATCTCCTAAGGAATTGATGCTCTTAATTTTCTTCAGGTCTATCTGGTCTTTTCTGATTTCGAAGTCGGTGATGACATCCCCGAAATCTTTGATCGCCTCATAGCGGAAGGTGTCCTTGCCCTGACCGCCCGTGATCTCGTCTTTGCCAAAGCCACCGACGATCAGGTCATTGCCAGCATTGCCCCGAATAATGTCGTTGCCTTCATCACCATAGAGGCGATCGCGACCTCCCCCACCGTTCAGGACATCATTGCCAAGCCCCCCAAAGAGCCTGTCTTTCCCCTGACCGCCGTTCAAAATATCGTTGCCATCCCGGCCCAGCATGCGGTCATTGCCGCTGCCGCCGTTGAGAATATCGTCCCCTGGGCCTGCATCCAGCAAATCGTTGTTGGTGCCGCCATTGAGAACGTCATTCCCCTCACCACCAATCAAAGTATCTTTGCTGCTGCCCCCGTTAATCAGGTCGTTGCCGCCAGCCCCATCCAGGATGTCGAGGTCACTAAATCCGTTAAGGATATCGCTGTCGTCGGTGCCCGTGAGGTTGTCAGCCCCATTGGTGCCACTGTTGTTGGGATTGGGCAGTTCTCGAAAGTCAGGGATGCCGTCACCATTGCTATCGAGTGGGGCTTGAATCGAGAAGGCTCCCCCCCCAAAGGTTCCTTCGGCTCCGTCTACCAGATCGACCAGTCCGTCACCGTCCGTGTCTGGGCCGTCCACTCGGCCATCTCCGTCAGCATCCGGGAGGTTCGAGCCGCTTTCAGCCAGGTCAGTCTTGCCATCGTTATCGCTGTCCAGGTCCTGGTAATCGGGGCTACCGTCCCCATCCTGATCGGGGGTAGGTAGGGCAGTGCCGCCGGTATCCAGGTCGATGCTGTCGGTGACTCCGTCCTTATCTACATCAGATGGGATGCCTGTGCCGATGATGCCGTCCCCATCGGGATCGCTGCCCCCAGCCTCAATGACATCTGGAATACCGTCGTTGTCGCTATCCAGGTCCCGGAAGTCAGCAACACCATCGCCATCGGTATCCGTGGCAGTTGGGTCGTTGATATCCCCAAATCCGGACAGATTGGTGTCTACCCCGTCTTTAATGCCGTCCCCATCGACATCGCTGCCGCTGAGTCTACCATCGCCATCAGGGTCGGCAAGGCCCACTTCCACAATGTCCTTGATGCCATCGTTATCGCTGTCCAGATCCTGGTAGTCGGGAACGCCGTCGCTGTCGGTGTCAAGGGCGGGAGCATCACCACTGTCTCCAAAGGTGTTGGGACTTTGATCAACCGCATCCTTGATCCCGTCGCCATCGGTATCGCCACCGTCTAGAACGCCATCGCCATTGGTGTCGGGGAATCCTGCCTCCACCACGTCGTTGATGCCGTCATCGTCACTATCCAGGTCTTTGTAATCGGCAACGTTATCACCGTCGCTATCGGGAATGGGCAGTGGCGCTGTGGTCAAACTGTCTGCCATCCCGTCCTTATTAGTGTCGGCGGGTAAGCCAGCACCAACTTTGCCATCGCCATCGGGATCGCTGCCGCCTGCTTCAATGACGTCGTTGAGGCCATCGTTATCGCTATCCAGATCCTGGAAGTCAGCAACGCTGTCCCCATCGGTATCAAGGGGCGTGTAGTTGGGAATCCCGCTGTCCGGCGTAGTTTCCAGGGAATTTGCCAGACCATTCGCACCAAATGGCCCATTGACCCGTCCGTCGCGGTCAGGATCTGCCGCTGGGTGTCCTGCTTCCGCCAGGTCAGTGATGCCATCATTGTCGCTGTCTAAGTCGAGGCGATCGCCCACGCCATCTCCATCCGTATCTCGATTGGGATCTCCCTGATCCTCAACGGTATCGAGAATGCCATCATTGTCATCGTCTAAATCAATGACATCTGGAACCCCATCCCCATCCGTATCAGTTTCATCCCGCTGATCCCGATAATCGACCTCGGCTGAGGCGTTGCCATTGGGCAGGTCAGCCGCAGGGGTGTTGATCTCATCATTGACATCAAAGCCATCACTGACATTGGCCCCTTCAAAGGCGTTGTCCAGACCATCCCCATCGGTATCAATGCCGCTGGGCGCGTTGGCGGCCATGCCGTTTTCTTCAGCATCCGTCAGACCATCGTTGTCGGAGTTGGTGTCAATATAGTCAGGGGTGTCGGTGCCGTCGGTATTAACGGGTCTGGTGATGGGGGTGCTGCCGGGAGCGTCTGGGTCGTAGGCATCGTCAAGGCCGTCGCGATCGCTATCCACTCCCTTGGGTGCGACATAGCCGCTGGTGGACTGCGCTTCCACGTTGTCGGGGATGCCGTCATCGTCGGCGTCGATGTCTTGATAGTTGGGCTTGCCTCTGCCGTCAGTGTTGGGCAGGCTGAGGGGGTTGGCAGCAAGGGCGTCATCAAGCCCATCCTGATTGGTATCGGTGAACCCGTCAACCTGGCCGTCGCCATCGCTATCGGTGCCACCTGCTTCGATCAGGTCTACAATACCGTCGTTGTCGGAGTCGATATCGAAGCGATCGATAATGCCATCACCATCCGTATCGCCAGTGCCTTCAACTGTGTCGCGAATGCCGTCATTGTCGTCATCCAAATCGATGGGGTCAGGTACGCCATCAAAGTCGTAGTCATCGGCATCGCGGTAATCGACATCCTCGGTGCCATCGGTATCCGGTAAGTCGCTAACAGGGGTATCGATTTCATCGTTGACATCAAAGCCATCATTGGCGTCAGCCCCTTCAAAGGCATCATCCAGACCATCGCCATCGGTGTCGCTGCCGCTGGGGGCGTTGGCGGTCATGCCATTTTCTTCAGCATCCGTCAAACTATCGTTGTCTGCATCGGTGTCAAGGTGGTCGGGATGATCATCACCATCGGTGTTAATCGGTGCGATGATGGGGGTGCTATCGGTGGCGTCTGGATCATAGGCATCGTCAAGGCCATCCCCGTCGCTATCTATTTCTTTGGGTGGGATATAACCGCTGGTAGACTGGGCTTCTATGTTGTCGGGGATGCCGTCATCATCAGCATCGATGTCCTGGTAGTCGAGGCGGCCATCCTGGTCTGTATCTGGTAGCTCAAGCGGTGTGCCTTCCATACCGGGATCAACGCTATCAGCTAAACCATTTCCATCAACATCGGTAAAGCCGTCAAGGACGCCATCTCCATCGGTATCGGAACCACCCGCCTCAAGGGCATCCGTCAATCCATCGTTGTCACTATCAAGGTCAGCATAGTTGGCGATCGCGTCCCCATCGGTATCGGTCAAAGGCAGTGGTGTCCCACCTTGTGATGGATCGACACTATCTGCTAGGCCATTTCCATTGATGTCAATAAAGCCATCAATCCTACCGTCCCCATCGGTATCAGTACCGCCTGCTTCAGTAACGTCGGTCACTCCATCGTTATCGCTATCCAGGTCTAGATAATCTGGGATGCCGTCATCATCCGTATCAACAGCTCCTTCCACAGAGTCGGTGATGCCATCATTATCAGCATCTAAATCAAGGTAATCTGGGGTACCGTCGCCGTCGGTGTCGCGAGCGTCGGATGGGTTCCCGTCGCCATTCGGATCGGCACCTTCATCTACTGTGTCAATCCCATCGCCATCATCATCGACGTCCAGATAGTCGGGAGTGCGATCGCCATCAGTATCTTGTGCATCACTGGGGTCGCCGTCACCATTCGGGTCAGCACCCTCAAATTCGGTATCAACTCCATCGCCATCATCATCGACGTCGAGGTAGTCGGGAGTCCCATCACCATCAGTGTCTTGAGCATCGGCTGGGTCACCATCACCATTGGGGTCAGGGTTCTCGAACCTGGTATCAACTCCATCCCCATCATCATCAACGTCCAGATAGTCGGGAGTGCGATCGCCATCAGTGTCTTGAGCATCGGCTGGGTCACCATCACCATTGGGGTCAGCACCCTCAAACTCGGTATCAACTCCATCCCCATCATCATCGACGTCGAGGTAGTCGGGAGTGCGATCGCCATCAGTGTCCTGCGCATCAGTTGGGTCGCCGTCACCATTGGGGTCAGGGTTCTCGAACTTGGTATCAACCCCATCGCCATCATCATCAACGTCTAGATAGTCGGGAGTGCGATCGCCATCAGTGTCTTGAGCATCACTGGGGTCGCTATCGCCATTGGGGTCAGCACCTTCAAACTCGGTGTCAACTCCATCGCCGTCATCATCGACGTCTAGATAGTCGGGAGTGCGATCGCCATCGGTGTCTTGTGCATCACTGGGGTCGCCATCACCATTGGGGTCAGCACCCTCAAACTCGGTGTCTACGGTGTCACCGTCGTCGTCAATGTCTAGGTAGTCAGGAATGTTATCGCTGTCGGTATCCTGTGCATCAGCAACAAAACCGTCTCCATTTGGATTTGGCTCTTCAGCAATGGTGTCTACTCCATCGCCATCGTCATCAACATCCTGGAAATCAGGTTGAGCATCGCTATCAGTGTTTGTCAGTGGAAGCGGGGTTCCTGTAGTAACCTCACCAGTTCCACCATTGTCAATATCATCAACACTGTCGTCTAAGCCATCATTGTCGGTATCCGTAATGGGGCCATTACCAATTACACCATCGCCATCAGGGTCTGAGCCACCTGCTTCGAGGACATCGTTAACGCCGTCTCCATCACTATCGAGATCAAAGGTATCAGGTGTACCATCACCATCGGTATCACCACTATTAAGCGCTGTAGCAGCTTCGACAGTGTCGGGGATACCGTCATTATCGTCATCAAGGTCAATTGAGTCAGGAATACTGTCTCTGTCGTTATCGGCTCCTACCGAAATGGTCGTCGTAGCGGTGTTGCTGTCATCGGTGCCGTCGTTGACCACTACGGTGATGGTGCGATCGCTCGTATTCGGGTCATCCTCCGTGTTGTTGAAGGTGATGGAGGCGATCGCGGCCTGGTATTGCGCCAGTGTCCCAGAACCAGTCAGGATAATTTGGGTGTTGGTGGAAGCCCCATCAATGCTGATACCCGTGCCAGCAGGTAGGGAAGCACCAGAGAGAATATCGCCCGTTTGAGCATTAGTCAGGGTAATGGTGGCCGATTCGATGTTGGTATCGTCTGCATCGGTGATGGTCGTGTCGCTGTCGGCGATCGCCACCGCACTGCCACCCTCGGTGAAGCTGGTCTGATAGTCAGAACCGGTAGCAGTACTGCTATTGTCGCCATCGAGATCAAGGTCTGGAGCATCATTGACTGCTCCGAAGCTGATGGTCGTGGTTGCCGTATTGCTGTCATCGGTGCCGTCGTTGACCACCACCGTGACGGTGCGATCGCTCGTATCTGGATTGGCTTCAGTATTGTTGAAGGTGATAGCGGCGATCGCACTCTGGTAGTCTGCCAGAGAAGCTGAGCCACTCAGGGTGATGATGCCTGTACTGCTGTTATAGGTCGATGCACTGATACCTGCCGGAAGGGTGCCTGCCGCCAGTACATCACCTGCCTGGGCATTGGTCAGGGTGATGGTGGCCGATTCGATGTTGGTATCGTCTGCATCGGTGATAGTCGTGTCGCTGTCGGCGATCGCCACCGCACTGCCGCCCTCGGTGAAGCTGGTCTGATAGTCAGAACCGGTAGCAGTACTGCTGTTGTCGCCATCGAGATCAAGGTCTGGCGCATCGTTGACCGCATCAAAGCTGATGGTTGTGGTAGCGGTGTTGCTGTCATCGGTGCCGTCGTTGACCACCACCGTGATGGTGCGATCGCTCGTGACTGGATTGGCTTCAGTATTTCCGAAGGTGATAGCGGCGATCGCAGCCTGATACTCTGCCAGTGTCCCAGAGCCAGTCAGGATAATTTGGGTGTTGGTGGAAGTCCCATCAATGCTGATACCTGTGCCAGTGGGCAGGGAAGCACCAGAGAGAACATCGCCCGTTTGGGCATTAGTCAGGGTGATGGTGGCCGATTCGATGTTGGTATCGTCTGCATCGGTGATGGTGGTGTCGCTGTCGGCGATCGCCACCGCACTGCCGCCCTCGGTGAAGCTGGTCTGATAGCCAGAACCGGTAGCAGTACTGCTGTTGTCGCCATCGAGATCAAGGTCTGGAGCGTTGTTGACTGCCCCGAAGCTGATGGTCGTCGTAGCGGTGTTGCTGTCGTCGGTGCCGTCGTTGACTACCACCGTGATGGTGCGATCGCTCGTATCCGGGTCATCCTCCGTATTGTTGAAGGTGATGGAGGCGATCGCGGCCTGGTACTCTGCCAGGGTTCCAGAGCCAGTCAGGATAATTTGGGTGTTAGTGGAAGTCCCATCAATGCTGATACCCGTGCCAGCAGGTAGGGAAGCACCAGAGAGAACATCGCCCGTTTGGGCATTGGTCAGGGTAATGGTGGCCGATTCGATGTTGGTATCGTCTGCATCGGTGA
>JAYKGU010000063.1:0-57323 GCA_035285585.1 Synechococcales cyanobacterium | reverse complement strand
CCTGGCGGAGGATGTCGTCCGCCACCCGAAAGGCTTCCTGCACGGGGGTTTGTTCGGAGATGACGGACAGCAGCTTGTCGTTAGGGATCACGATCAGCGTATCGACCCGGCTCTGCAGGTTTGCGATGCCTTCTTCGGCCTGACTGGTGCGCCGCCGACCCTCGAAGGTGAACGGACGGGTGACTACCCCCACCGTCAGGGCACCCACCTCTTTGGCCACCTCTGCCACAATGGGCGCACCGCCCGTGCCCGTGCCGCCTCCCATGCCTGCGGTGATAAAAACGAGATCGGAACCTTCTAGCGCGGCTGACAGCTCATCCCGCGATTCTTCGGCGGCTTTCTGCCCGATGGAGGGGTTGCCGCCCGCCCCCAACCCACGGGTGATCTTTTGGCCCACCTGCAGGGCATTTTGCGCCACCGCTTGGTTCAGCGCCTGAGCATCGGTGTTGATCGACCAAAACTCGACCCCCCCAACTTGGCTGGCAATCATCCGGTTGACAGCGTTACAGCCGCCTCCCCCTACACCAATGACTTTAATTCTGGCGACACTTTCTGGCACAACTACCTCACCCCTGGATCGCTCATCCGGTATGCCGTTCCGATCGGGATCGTCTTGACCCAAGTGTAGTCCAGAATGTGCAAAAGGATTTGACGGATTCGCGGTATTCATTAGTGGCTAAAACGGTGGTTATTGAAAAAACAAATAGTTCGGTTGAGGGCGATCGCCTGCACAAACATAATATTAAAGGAATTTTTAACCGCTACGCCCTGATGAAAAGGGAGCGCGGGGTGAATCGAAAACTGCTGTTGTTAACTATAGGGGAAGTTGCTTCAAAACACCAATTAGCTTAGAGAGGGCTAATCATCTACCGTTTTCAAGTGATAGAGCCACTTGCGAGGCATACATAATTAGCTCCCGCTGACGCTGATCCAGCACCCAAAAACGCCACAAGAAAGGTGAATGGGCTGGGACTGCTTGAGCCGCCTGGGAACATTCCCTAAACGATTCGGCGGGAGAGCGATCGAGCCGCCACGATTGAAACAAATGGCGATCGCCCTCAGTTAAAGTGATGCCCTATCGGGCTAACCATCAGTTAACTTTTTGACCGAGTGTTCGACCTGTAAAATACTTCGGCGGCGGTCGAGAGTATGGTCAAATCTCCAGACAATCTTCCCTGCCAATCACCGCCTCGTCTGCTGGAGCCAAATCATTACATTCAACACCAGGAGCACACCCTTGACCATGCCTCAGAATCGCATAGAAAGTGCCGCTACACCTAGAAAAATGGATACAATTTCGTTTTTTCTTTGGGAAGCGCTTTTAGGGGGCTGACTCAGCGTTGGAAAGGGGGGCGATCGCACCGTGAATTTTGGCAAAAGGCTGGTCAGGGTTCCTTAGGTCAATATATTGAATGGCTGCAGCACTGCTGCTTTGTGCCAGATGGCGCATTTGATCGAGTCGCGCCAGTTGGGTGACAAATTTAGATGCCTCATAGGAGCCAAGATGCACAATGCCCACATCTGTATTGATAACCAGGTCTGCTGGATTGCGCCAGTCAATCTCAAAAACCTCAATCGGGCTTTGCTGCATGGCCTGATAAAGAGATGACCACTGAGTTCGGTAGGTCGCCCGCATGCCCACAATCTTTAGATCGGGGAGCTTTAGATCCTGATTAATTTCGGTGTAGCGCTCCAGGGGCATCCATAACCCATTTTCGTCTAAAAGGCCCGTGGCCGCTAGCGGGGAGACGGGGGACGTCGGGGGGGCAGCCCCTGGGGGGAGAGAGTCCTCCCCATAGAGAGGGTCGCCCACGTAGGTATTGCCGATGAGAATGGCGACCGGGTGCTGCTCTTGAATTTGCACCGTGAGCTGGGGGGGGAGTAAGTGTCGGGTAACGACGGCCTCAGCGATGGGGCCTTTCGCCTGGAGGGCTTCTGCCAGTAGGTGGGGCTTCAGGGTGAGCAGCGACTGGGGATACTCGATGGGCATGAGGGACTGCACCGTGGCGACGGACAAAAACTCATTGCCTTTTACCTGGATCTGGCTGGCGCTGCGGATGACCCAGCCCGGTAGGGAGATCACCCAGGCTAACGCGCCCGCAAGCCCGGCCACCAGCAAAAATCGCCAGATGCCCGCCAGCAGCTTCCAGCGGCGCTGTCGCCGTCGGTTCTGCCGTCGTTGCTCAATTTCAACGGGGGACACCCGATAGAAGTCTGCCATCGCTATAAGTCTAGGAGAAAATCAGGTTTGTCTTGCTTGCACCCGCTGTAGGTCTTGCTGTAAAGCCCTGGCCCACTGAATGGCGATCGCCACATCGGTAAATGGGATCTGCACGGGCGCACTGGTTTGGGGCTGTAGCTCCAGGGCAACTTGACGGGGGTTTGCTGGAGGATTGGCTAAGTCAATGGGCTGCCGATCGGCCACGACTTGCAGGGTCTGCACCTGATTCAAGGAAAGGGAGGTCAGTTCCACCGGCCCCTGGCGGGTGGGTTTGCCCCAGATGAGCTGATCCCCCCGCTGCCCCAGCACGGCGTAGATGTCATATTTGGCGCGATCGCACGTCTCTGCCCAGGCGCGATAGGCTTCTAGCTTCTGGTATTCATTCCATCCGGCCCAGGCCAGCCCGATAAAGATAGCCAGCAGGGGCAGCCAAATCAGTCCGTGTATCATCGTCGGGACGTACCAGGTAAGAATTTGGGTCGTTCGTTAGATTACAATTTTGCATCGTCTTCTCAATTCTATGCCTGACCTGCTGGATTGGTGAGTTATGGTAGTGGAAATTACCCATCGCTGATCCTTCTCACCGACGCCACGGGGCGGTCTCACTCCTATGAAACGACTGTTGCTTGCGGTTTTGTTTTTGGTTGGTCTCCTCTGGGCACTGGCGTCCTTTCCTGGCCTTGCCAATAAGGGGGAATATGACTCGATTATTCTCGATTTTCGCGACGACCTGTCCGCTGAGCAGGTGGAGCAGCAGTTGCAAACCCTCAGCAGCCAGTTTGGTCTGACTCCCACCCTCAACAGTCCGTTCTCTAAGGAAGACCGGGTTTATGTGCTGGAGGGCGATCGCTCCCTGCTCAAAACTTTGAAACGCTCAGACCTGAAGCAATACGCCGAAGCCGTCGAGCCGAACTATATCTATCACGCCTTCGACGTTCCCAACGACCCCGACTACGTGCGGCAGTGGAACTTCCGCAGCATTAATTTGGAGAAAGCCTGGGCTGACTCCAAGGGCAAGGGCGTCACGGTGGCGGTGATCGATACGGGCATCAGCCGGGTGCGCGACCTGGAGAAGACCGAGTTTGTTCCCGGCTACGACTTTGTAAATGACCGGGAAGACGCCTCCGACGACAACGGCCACGGCACCCACGTAGCAGGCACCATCGCCCAGTCCACCAACAACGGCTATGGCGTCGCGGGCATCGCCTACGAAGCTAAGCTCATGCCCCTCAAGGTGCTCAGCCGCAGCGGTGGCGGCACGGTGTCTGACATCGCTGAGGCCATTCGCTTTGCCGCCGATCACGGTGCTGACGTAATCAACATGAGTCTGGGGGGCGGCGGAGCCAACTCTCAGATGGAGGAGGCGATCGCGTACGCCCACGGCAAAGGGGTGGTGATTGTGGCCGCCGCAGGCAACTCCGGAACAAATGCTGCAGCCTATCCAGCTCGCTACAGCAAAGTTATCGCCGTTTCGGCCCTGGACGCTTCCGGCAACAAGACGCCCTACTCCAACTATGGGGCTGGGGTCAACATCTCGGCTCCTGGCGGCTCGACCAGCGCCGGGGAAGCAGGCGGCATTCTTCAGGAAACCATCAATCCCGAAACGGGTGAAGGCATTTTCCGGGCCTTCCAGGGCACCAGCATGGCCGCTCCCCACGTGGCTGGCGTTGCCGCTCTCGTAAAGGCTTCTGGCATTGACGACCCCAGCGACGTCGCGCAAGTTCTCTACCAGTCAGCCCGCAAGGTAAGCAGCGACGAGTTGAACCACTTCGGCGCAGGGCATCTGGATGCGGCGGCGGCGGTGCAAGTCGCCCAGCGGGGTAAGATTTCCTTCCGCGACTTCTTCCGCTGGCTGCGGGAAAACGGCTACCTCAACCCCCGCTTCTGGTTTGATGGTGGTGTGGTTAGCCTGCTGCCCAAGGTGCTCATGGTGTTGGGCGCTTACCTGCTGGCCTGGTTTTTGCGGAATTTTCTGCCGTTCCTCTGGAACTGGTTCTTTGCGGGCGGGCTGGTGATCGGCAGCGCCGGACTGTTTTTGCTGCGGGGGCTGTACGTGTTTGACGCGCCCCAGTGGCCCCTGCGCCTGATGGGCAGCTCCATCCCCGAACTGGGGACGGCAGTACAGGGCAGCACCCTGCTCAACCCCATCACCGCCAGCGTCTTGATTCCCCTGGGGCTGGTCGTCCTGCTGCTGTCTAACCCCAACTGGAAGTGGTTTGCCATTGGTAGCAGTCTGGGAGTGGCTTCCTGTCTGGCGATTAGCGCGCTGCTGGCCCCCAGCTTGCTGTGGATTGGCAGTGGGGCGATCGCCCAGATTTTCCTCGGAGTCAACGCCCTGCTATGCTTCCTATTGGCCTATCTGGCACTGAAATCGGAGGCAGAAGCAGCATGAGCGATTCCATGACCGTCGAAGGCACCGTCCAACATGTCGCTATGGGCACCGGAGCCTGGGCCTTGAATTCCTCGTCGGGGCGCTACGAGATCTACCAGGGCAAACCCGCCGAAGCTATGCAGGATGGCCTGCGGGTGCGGGCCAGGGGCAAGGTGCGGGACGATGTGATGACGCTGGCCATGATCGGCCCAGTCTTCGAAATCGAAAGTTTCGAAGTGCTGGAGTAGGGCGTGTCTATGGCTGAAGCGTCCCCTATCCTGCCCGCTGGCACCCTGTGGGATCGGGTGCTCACCCGCACGGAGCAGGCCCTCCAGTGTGGGGCGCTCCAGTCCATTCCCACAGACTATGAGCTAGTTGCGGATGGCGAGATGCGCTTTCTGGTGCGTCAGCTGGCGGCGATCGCCCGCAAAGAAAAAGCCAAACAGCAGCAGGAAAAGGCCAAAGCTCAGGGGAAAGACTTCAACCCGTTTCTTCCCTATGAGGAGGACCTGTTTGTCGCCCATCTCTCAAACACCCACGTCTGCCTGCTGAACAAGTTCAACGTGGTGGATCACCACCTGCTTATGGTGACCCGGCAATTTGAGGAGCAGGAGGCGCTGCTCAACCAGGCGGACTTTGAGGCCCTATGGGTGGGTCTGCGGGAGATTGACGGGTTGGGCTTCTACAACGGTGGTCAGCGGGCGGGGGCCAGCCAGCGCCATAAGCACCTGCAACTGGTGCCTCTGCCCCTCTATCCCACGGGGGAACCGCTGCCCATTTCCGTTTGGGTGGAGGCGATCGCCCCTGACCGTTCCCCAGCCGTCCTCACTCTGCCCCAGTTGCCCTTTCCCCACGCCCTGGTGCGGCTGGCGGTTCCCCAGGCTGACCCGACTGCCGCTGCCCAGATATCCCTGGAGCACTACCAGGCCCTGCTGGCCGCCGTGGGCCTGACCCCAGAGCCGGAGAGCGATCGCCCCCCCGGTGCCTACAACCTGCTGGTCACCCGCGACTGGATGCTGCTGGTGCCGCGATCGCAGGAAAGCTTTGACTCAATTTCCGTCAACTCCCTGGGGTTTGCTGGCTCCATGTTCGTGCGGGACGATGCCCAGATGGCCACGCTCAAACAGCACGGCCCCCTGAAGATTCTGTGCCAGGTGGCCCAGTCCGGATCGGCAGATGGCGGCAATGTAAAGGGTGAATAGGCGTCTATTGAGGACGACCGGGCGCTGCCGTTAAGATGGTTGATAGGATAGTTCACCTAATGAGTCGCAAGAGTCGCACTGCTATGCTCAACTCCCCACACGGCTGTAACCACCGGAAATATTACTCTCAATACGATGCCGTCTTCAGGAGCCTCGAACAACGTGGGTTGGCCTCCGACTGGTTGGCCGCTCCCGCTGCTCCCCTCGATTTGAGCAGTCGCAGCCTATTCCCCCATGAACCAAGCAGAGAGCCAGGACTCTACGACGCGACCCTCGCTGATGCGGCTGGAGGGCAGGTCAGACAGTAAGGCCAGTCCGCCATCGCGATCGCCCACCTTCCCCCGTGGCGCAGATTTACCGCCCCAGTCCCCCAAGTATTGGGTCAAAGAAAAAGACCGCTACCTCCGCCAGCTTCTCATCTCAGACATTGAAGCGATTACCGGACGGCGGCTGATCATCTATTTCACAAGCCAGGGCATGATTGACTTCCGGGATGCAGACGACCTCTCGGAGGTGCTGGACGACTACCCCCATCAGCCCGTGGATCTGATGCTGCAAACCCCCGGCGGCATCATTGACGCCTGCGAAAAGGTGATCAGCGTCCTGCGACTGCGCACCGGGGGCTATCGCGTCATCGTCCCCAGCTGGGCCAAAAGCGCGGGCACCATCATTGCCCTGGCGGCGGACACCATCGTCATGGGGGGCAACTCCGAGATGGGGCCAATCGACCCCCAGTTTCGCGGCATTCCCGCCGAGTTCATCCGCGACGACCCCGACGAGAAATACCCCATCAAGCAAATCGCCGAAAGCGCCATCCTCCGCACCCGCAAGCTAGCCAGCCAGGTGCTCAGCCAGGGCATGTTGCGGGGACTGGATCCAGTGATAATCGACGACCTGGTGAACCAGCTCTCCTCCGCCCAGAGCTACTCCTCCCACGGTGCAGTGATCAACGCCGAAGAGGCCAAAAACCTGGGGCTAAACATCACCTACCTGCCCCCTGCGGACGAGCTATGGAAAAAGCTCTGGCTACTGTACTGCATGTACGACTTCGACTGCCAGCGGCAGGGCTACGCCAAGCTGTTTGAAGGCACCCGAGTCAGCATCGCCCGCCCGATACCCCCCAACGGCGGATAAAAAAATCCAAAATCCAAAATCCAAAATCTAAAATCTAAAACCGATAAGCTTCCCCCTCCACCCAAATGCGAATGGGAAGCGATCGCCCCATAGAATCAATCTTCACCTCCACCACATAGGCTTCGGGATTGTCGGACTGCTGGGCGGCCTGGATGCGATCGTTAATCTCCTGCCGCTGATCTTCGGGGATGTAGTAGCGCTCCAGGCCGTACAGGATGCGCCCGTTCTGGTAGGTGCCGCGCAGGGCGATTTGGGAAGCCGTCAGGTCCGTGGGGCGATCGCCACTGACGCGCACGGGCATCCAGGGCGCAGGCTGGCTACCTTCGGGGCGATTGGCGTCTCCCGCAGGCGGTTCCAGCACCACGTAGATGGGAGTATCAGCGGCCAGGGCGGCAGTCGGATTATCGGGGTCTTCCGCTGGGGCGATCGCTTCCCAGCCCGGTAGCTCAGCCAGATTCCTGGGGATAGAAATGTCGTAATTCAGAGTCACATAGTAACCCCGCAGGAAATCATAGGGATCAACGGGGGCCGTTTGCAGAACCACCGGGGTGCCGACTGCCTGGGTGTAGAGAGCCTGGGCAGGTAGAAGCAAAATCAGCACCGCCTGGAAGCCCAGGGGCAGCCAGAAGCGCCACGGGGCGATCGCCCGACGAGCAGAACGGGACGGGGTCATGATGGGTCCTCCTCACGGGTAGCAGTCAGGGGGGGCGCGGCAGCCAGGGTGCGCACATGGCGCTCGAACCAGAGGCCGATGGCCATCACCCCCACACCGCACAGCAAAAAGGTCAGGGACTTGAGCAGCAGGCCGGTTTCGTACTCCAGCACCCGGCTGAGAATTTGCAGCGTCAGCAGGATCAGCCCCAGCCAGAACTGCCGCCGGGTGCCGTCCCCCAGCCCCTCCCGCATGAGGCCCGCCCCCAGGAGAAACAGCAGGCCGTTGAAGACAAATGTTCCCAGGGCCGGGAGGGGCGTCAGGCTCCAGTGGATGGCCAGGATGATGGCGATCGCCCCCAGGATGGCCAGGATAGTAGCATCCATTTGGTTAAAGCGCTGGGAATCGCGCGATCGCCCAGCCCAGTCTCCGCCCCACCCCGCCAGCCAGAGCCACTGAACGATCAGCAGCACCGTCAAAACGGGAAGGCTAACGGAGGATATCCAGGGAGCCACCAGCGCCAACCCGAGAGATGCGTCCTCTGGAGTTGGGGAGACAGTCGTTTCGAGCCAGGACCAGTGAAACGAAAAGATATAGACGCCAATGCTCAGGTAGAGGATCGCAAAGTCACGGGCGGTGGGCCGAAAGTTTGCAGGTGGCTCCTGGGGGCGATCGCCTACCCATCCCAGCGGGCGGCGCAGAAACCCACCGATCCCCAGCCATAGGTCGTCACCATAGGCCCAGAGGAAGGCGGGCGGCAGCGTGAAGGTGAGGATCAGCAGGACGGTGGCGGTGGCGGTGGTGTTCACCCAGTCGGGGTTGATTTGGCCAAATCCCATGAGCAGGGAGGAGAAAACGGCGATCGCCGTCAGCCCAAACAGCAGCGTCGAGCGACACCAGTAGGCCAGGGGCAGAAACAGAACTCCGGCCACCAGGGGCATTTCCCGCAGCAGCAGGTCCATTCCCGTGGCCTGTACCTCGTTAAACACGAAATCGCGGATGCCGAGCCAGTAGCCCATTCCCACCAGCAGCCCCGCCAGCAGCCCCAGGGAGGTGAGGCGTAGCCCGTAGGCCATTCCCACCACCCCCAGCCCCCAGATGATGCAAAGTCCCGCTGCCGAACCGCTCTGGTGAAAAAGTTGGCCAAACAGGGCCAGGGTTGCGCCGAGGGTGAGCGCTCCCAAAATCAGTAATCCATGGCCCAGGCGCTGTCGCCAATCGCCCCCGTCGGTGCCCTGCCCCGATCGCCAGAGAGAAAATCCGGCCCAGTTGATGCCAAAAAATAAGGCCAGCAGCAGGATCACCTTAACGCCACGCGGAATCGACTGCCAGTTGGCGGCCACAAAGGTGATCACGCCGATGCCCAGCAGTACACCTCCCAGGGCGAGGAGGATGGCAATGAAGCGATCGCGCGCCGCCGTGTCCAGTCGATCCAGTCGATAACGGTTGGCTAGCTGCTGGTACTGCTCAGGGGAGATGAGGCCATCTTGCTGCCAGCGGGCAGCTTCCTGGCGGAGCTGCCGCCGAAACGATTCGGAAACCATGGGTCTGCACCTGCTGTACGCCAATCTAATTTTTTAAGTAGAACTGCATTGAAAAACGAAGGTTAGAAAACCGGGGCGCTCCCCCGGTTTTCTAACATGAATTTATTAGTGCTGACCTACTTAGTGTTACGAATCTGCTGGCACTTCACGGTGCCTCTATGCCAATTTAGGAGGTGTTTATAGCGCCCCTGGCATTTTTTGTTGCAGAATGACACATTTTAGAGGGGACCAACCAACCGGCAGAACGATAATTTGTCCAGTCTGCGGCTAGAATTGCCTGTATTCATAAATTGATGCGCCTCCGGCAGCCCAATTTCTTTGATTTTCTGAGGTGTTTGGGCATCGGGGGCAGAGACTCGAAACCTACAGTGAGGCGTGGGCAATGGGGCATTTGTGGGAGCGCCAGATCGGTTTTAGACCATTGAGTATAGACGAGCTGGCATTTTGTAATCAGGCATCGACGTTCATTCGCCACGTTGGGCGGGGCTTTGAGTAAGGCATATGCGCTTTGATATCAAGCTAGGGAAAGCTTACGCAAACGTTAACAGACCTCAGATCAGCGAGATTATTTCTGAGATTAATCACCGCATTCACCAGCCAAGCTATACCTGGCATGGGGCGATCGCCAGCGTCCTGGTTGCGATCGCCCTGGGCCTGGTCTCAACTTGGTGGTTGGGGTTCATGGTGCTCGGTACAGGGGCGGTTGGCACCTGGTGGATGGAACGCCAGTCGCAGCAGCAGCGAGGCGTTTTCCTCAACTACCACATCGATCGGGATATTCAGCTCCGGTTTTCGGCCATTCAAACCGCCTGCCAGACGCTGGCCAAGTCCGAGAAAATTTGGCTGGAAGCGGCCCGCAAACCGGTTAAAGACCTGCAAAAAAATGCAGGAGCCAGCCACGTCATCAACCTGAGCAACACCGTCGTCAGAATTAGCTGTGCCCAACCTCCCTTCATCCGCACCAACCTCTCTGTCTGGAGCATCGATGTCGGCTATCTGACCCTGTTCTTCCTGCCCGACTACATTTTGGTGTGGCGGCGGCAGCTTTACACGGCGATTTCCTACAGCGCGCTGCAGGTACGGTGCGATCGCCAGCAAATCAACATGGTCAACAACATCCCCAGCGATGCCCACATCATTGGCCAGACCTGGCAGCACGTCACCCCGGCGGGCACCCCCGATCCCAAAGTGGGCAATAACCCCCGCCTTTATCAGGTGCAGTATGGTCTGCTGCGACTCGTCGCCAGTATCGGGTTCAGCCTGCGGCTCCACGTCTCCAACGTCCTCCTGGCGGAGCAGTTCACAAAAACCGTGGTTAGCGTACAGCAGTGGCTCTCTCCCCGGCAGCGGGAGGATGCCGAGCCAAGCTATGCCCGTCGCTCGAATGGGCGATCGCCAGAGCATCTCAGCGAAGAACCCGTTTCTGCCTATGAGGTATTGGGCATTACCCCCGGCGCATCCCTCAACGAAATCCGTGCCGCCTACCACCGGGTCGCCCGCCAGAACCATCCCGACAAGGTGGTTGGACTTGCCCCTGAGTTCCGTACCCTGGCAGAGCAGCGGATGAAGGTCATTACGGCAGCCTACAAGTCCCTCAGCCAGGAGGCACGGGCGCGGCGCTAAAACTCGTCAACGTCCAGTCCGGCGGCGATAAATGCAGTAAAAGCGAAGGCCATCACCAGGGGCATGGGGTTGTTAAGCCAGCAGCTCAAACCCACCAGGGCGATGCCCATAATCCCGGCGAGGGTGATCCACCGCTTTTCGTGGCGGCTTAACCCCTTCTCTACCTTAATCATGCGCAAGGCGTCCATGGGAATAGGCTGCGGCATCACGCCCCCTGGTGGAAACGCCCAATAGTGATTCACTGGATTCATGACCGGGTCTGTCCAACCGTTGTCATAACACCATTCTTGAATCCATTCGTCGCAGTAGTGTCTCATAAACGTAGCACTCAGTTAGCAATCAGAAGAACAGTAGAGAGATTTGAAGAATTAGAAGTTGGGAGTCAGGATCTGGGGGCTGGGAGGGCTGAACAAATTGCCCAGAAAATAGAATGGATGAGCATAAATACTCAGTGTATTGAATGTTGAAGAAAATCTAAAAGTTGTAGATTTTGCTTGCTGGGTAACCGCTTATTAATTTGCGCTCCTGCTCCAGCCAAAACTCTGCCAAATGGCCACCTGCCTACCTATCAAGACAATAGCAAGATGCTGGATTTGATGAATCAAAAGCAATTAAATTTAACCTACTCGGTAAAGAATTCCTGCCTTTGACGGCATCTTGGCGGTTACGCGAGTTTCTATTGTGCAGGAAATGGTAACAAGGCTAAATCTTTCTTAAGTCACAACTTGAAGCGATCGCTCTAAAGTGCAATTTTTACTGCGATTTCAGGGCAGAAATTCGGCATCCTAAACCCAGTGAAACGGCTTCGCTGCCGTACCCGGTACTGGCAAATGCCAGAAACGCAAGCTGAATAAATTTGAACAGTTCTGCACCTCGCTAAGTAGGTCAGCACAATTAAATTCATGTTAGAAAACCGGGGGAGCGGCCCACCGGGGCGCTCCTCCGGTTTTCTACCCTTCGGTTTTCAATGCAGTTCTACTTACAAAATGATGAACATGTTTCTGCTGAGCCTGGGCCTGGTTGGAGGATTGGTGATTGGGGCCGAGGGGTGGTTGCGCCTGCGGTTTGGCCTGGGAACACCGCTCACCTACGTGGCCCACGACACCATCGGCTATCTGCTTTCCCCCGGTCAGGAGGTGCGCCGCTTTGGTAACCGCATTCGGATTAATCAGTACTCCATGCGGGGCAACGAAATTGCCGTCACCCCCGATCCAGCAACGCTACGAATTTTGATGCTGGGCGACTCCATCGTCAACGGGGGTTGGTGGACGGCTCAGGAGCGCACCCTGTCAGCCCTGCTGGAAGCGGTGTTGACTCGTCCGCTGGCTCCCGTAGCCCCAGAAGCACGTTTCGCTCCCCCCGGTTCTACCAAGCAGCCGGTAGAAGTTTTGAACGCCTCCGCCAATTCCTGGGGGCCGCGCAATGAGCTGGCCTATATAGAAGCGTTTGGCACCTTCCACGCCCAGCTGCTGATTCTGGTGATCAACACCGATGACCTGTTTGCTACGGCTCCCACGGCGGTGCAGGTGGGGCGCGATCGCAACTATCCCGCTCACCGCCCCGGATCTGCCCTCCAGGAAGTGATTACCCGCTATCTGGTGCGACCGACCTCCATTCCAGAGCTAGAGGCGGTGCGGGCCGAAGGGGGCGATCGCGTGGGCAAAAATCTGGCCGCCATTGGGCAAATTCGCGATCGCATCCACGCCGACCAGGGAGAGTTTCTGCTGGCCATGACACCCCTGCTGCGGGAGGTTGCCCCGGCGAGCCCCCGCGACTACGAGCAACAGGCCCGCCAGCGGCTAGTGGCGCTCACCCAGGCCGAGGCTATTCCCTATGTGGATTTTCTCCCGGTCTTTAATGCCCAGCCCCAGCCCCAGGATCTTTACCGCGACCACATTCACCTGAGTGCAGCGGGTAACCAGCTGGTGGTGCAGCACCTGGTTGCCGTACTGGAGGAAGCCTCCTATCTGCCCGGTTTGTCGCCCTAGTGGGCCATTTGGCACGAACATGGCCCTCATCCCCCAGCCCCTTCTCCCAACTTGGGAGAAGGGGAGCCAGGGCTGACTAATCGCTTCAAAGCCCCTCGCCCTCTTTGGGAGAGGGGTTTGAGGTGAGGGCGCAATGGCTCGGAGCAAAGCAAATGACCCACTAATTAGAGGCGACGCCATCCTGCCGGGCGGCATGCTGCACCGCCGCCGCCACCGCCGCCGCTACTCGCTCATCGAACACCGAGGGAATGATATGTTCGGCGTCCAGGTCAGCAGGTTTTACCAGGGAGGCGATCGCCGCCGCCGCTTCCAGATACATGTTGGTGGTCATGGCCCGCGCCCGACAGTCGAGGGCACCGCGAAACACACCGGGGAAGGCCAGCACGTTATTAATCTGGTTGGCGTAGTCGCTGCGCCCGGTGGCCACCACCGCCACTTGGTCAACGATCAGTTCGGGCTGAATTTCGGGAATGGGATTGGCCATGGCGAAGACGATGGGATCTTTGGCCATGGAGGCTACCATGGCGGGGGTAACTACGCCAGGAACGCTGACCCCCAGGAACACATCCGCTCCGGTCATGGCGTCCGCCAGGGTGCCGCTGGTTGCGACCGCAAACGCTTGCTTCTGGGGATTGAGATCGGTGCGCTGGTGGCTGAGGATGCCTTTGGAATCGCACATGAGAATCTGGGCCGCCCCAGCCTTTTGGAGGAGCCGGGCGATCGCCACCCCCGCTGCCCCCGCACCGTTAATCACAATCCGCACTTGGTCCATGGGCTTGTGAACCAGCTTCAGGGCGTTAAACAGGGCCGCCAGGGAAACAATGGCCGTACCGTGCTGATCATCATGGAAGACGGGAATATCTAACTCCCGCTGCAGCCGCGCCTCCACCTCAAAGCAGCGGGGGGCGCTGATGTCTTCCAGATTGACCCCGCCAAAGACAGGGGCGAGGTTTTTCACGGCCTCCACAATGGCGTCGGTGTCTTGGGTTTTGAGGCAAATGGGAAAGGCATCCAGCCCCGCAAATTCCTTAAACAGCATGGCCTTCCCTTCCATAACCGGAAGGGCCGCCTCCGCCCCCAAATTCCCCAATCCCAGGACAGCACTGCCGTCGGTGACGATCGCCACGGTGCTGCTCTTAATGGTCAGGTCGTATACCCGTGCCGGTTCCTGGGCGATCGCCAGACAGATGCGTCCTACTCCAGGGGTATAGGCCATGGCCAGATCGCTCTGGTGCTTCAGGGGAATTTTGCTCTGAACGGTGATTTTCCCTCCCCGATGGAGCTGAAACGTCCGGTCATGCAGGTTAATGATCTGAATATCGCTCAGATTCCTGACAGCACTGACGATTTCTTCGATGTGCTCGTCGCTGGAGGCATCCACGGTGACGTCACGAATCACTGACTTGCGGTTTTGCTCGATCAGGTCGATCAGGCCGATGTTGCCGCCCGCATTGGCGATCGCCCGCGTGACTTCGGCCAGCATCCCGGCTCGATTGGGAATCTTGAGACGAATCGTTAGACTAAAGCTAGAGTTTGGGGTAAGACTGACCATATCGATGGGCGACTCCAAGATGATAGGAAAGGCTCGATATCAAACCAAAAAATTCTGCTCCCAACCCTAGCCTAGAAACGCCCAAAGCTCAAGACTGTCCCCAGCTATACGATCAGTCGATTCAGTCTTTAAAGGTTTATTGCCAGCAAGTTATTGTCAGGTGGATGAAAACCGCCAATTTCCTATGCCGAGCCTCTATGTAGAAGTTGAAATTGATGCCCCTCGCTCTGTCGTCTGGGAGAGCCTCATTCGTAAGGATAAGTGGTCTTACTGGAACACGTTTTTGCTCGATCGGGATCCTGAAAACCCCTTTGAGAAGGGTAAACGGCTGCTCATTGCCCAACGCAGACTCGCCAAAGAACGAGAGACGGAATTTCAGGTGCTGGTAACAGCATTCCAGCCTGGCGTATGCTTGCGGTGGGTTTGTCAGGCTCCAGGGTTTCGCAGTGAACAGGTTTTTGAGCTACAGGATGTGGGCTTTCGGCGAACACAATACCGACATCTTGAGATCCTGGCAGGTACGCTAGCTCCCATTGTGCTGCCGTTTATTCGCCGGGATGAACAGCGAGGTCTCAACCGCATGGCGGCTGAGCTGAAGTATTACGCCGAGCATCGCGCCTATTAGCGGCTAGAGTTGGGGTCAAGCTGAGGACGGCTATCCTGGGTGAGACCGAGTCTGAGCAACTGCTGAAGTAGCAGCCAGAAAAAGACCAGATCTTCGAGCAAGTAGCGCTTCCAAAGCCGTTTGGGTTCAGAGATCAGGCGGTAGAGCCATTCCAGTCCCATCTCACTGACCCATTGGGGGGCGCGAGGGGTTTTACCCGCTTCAAAGTCAATGGTCGCGCCGATCGCCAGAAATGTTTTGATGCCGGTCAGTTGGCTCTTATATTGGCTAATCCACTTCTCTTGTTTGGGAGCGCCTACGCCAACAGCCAACACGGTTGCGCCCGATTGGTTAATCATATCCACCAGTTGCTGGCACTCTTCCTCGTTCTTTTCAAACCCAAAGGAGGGAGAATGGGCGGCGATGACCATATTGCGTCCAACCCGCTCGTTGATGCGCTTCCGGGCTTCATCCGCAACGCCTTCAGCTCCACCCAGCAGAAAGATGGTGACCTCTTCGTCGTTGGCGTAGTACTTATAAAATGCCGGAAACAGATCGGAGCCAGAGATTTTTTCCTGGATTGGTGTTCCTAGAATCTTGGACGCGTACATAAGAATCTGACTGTCACAGGTTCGATAGGTGGCAGTTTGGTAGATTGCCCAAAACTCTGGATCCTTACGGAGCTTAATCAGATGGTCAACATTGGGAGTAAAAACAACGCCACCCTGCTTTAAGTCCCTAAGCAGGTCAGCCTTTGAAATGTTGTCAATAGGGACATTCAAGATAGTTACTTGACGCACGGCTAAACCTCTGACAGGATTCATTAGTTTTGTAGCTATAAATGTACTAAAAATGTACCAGGCAGATTTGCTTTCGATCTGCTGATGAGTGAATTTGCTTAAGTGCCTATCCGAAAAGAGGGGTAAAGCTTTTAAATGCAAAACCCGTATTGGATTTTCAGATGGGCTTAAAGGGTGAATTTACTTAAAGCCGTGTATCACTCGTTGACCTATGCCATCTATTTTCGACCAGAGACGCGGGAAAAACTGTAAAGAGTCAGTGAACCCACGGGGGGGAACCCCGCAAGTAGAATAAAGAGTCAGTAAACATACGGGAGAGCCAACCGTACCAAAGGTCAAATTTATTCAGCCTAAATGGGCGATCGCCCATTTAGCTCTTGGCTGGAGGCGATCGCCCAAAACGCGGCGGCTGGCGCGGATATCCGCTCTGCCAGTAGCCGCAAATTCACTGAATTGGAAAGTAGTCTAAGTAGTTACCGGGTTTTTGACAATACGACGGGGCCGTTACCGTGTCTCAGTGCCGCTACATGTCTTCATTGTTGCGATAGAGCGGGTAATGACGCGGACGCTTCCTCGTGCTCAACAAAGCTCTAGAGGCCTGGGATTTCCAAACTAGTTCGAAGAGGGAAGCGGGTACAGCCAACGGCCAAATCAACGTGCCAACCAGCAGCACAAGCCATGAGCGGCTGTCTGCTCTGGAGGCAGCGCTATCTCTGAGCAAAGCATCAAACCACATGCAGACGACAAATAAGGCACCCAGGAGATATAGCGATAGGATGATCTGGAAGGTTGACATATATCCAAATTTCCACCTAGAGGGAGCGAGTATCAGAAACTTACTTACCAGTCTACTGTCGATATCATCTCTTTACAGGAAATGCTGCTCCTAAAAGTTTCTGTAAAGATGCTTGACAAGCTTCTGTGATTTCCCGAGATCGCTCTCCTGCAAGGAATTTAGCGTTTTTGTGGCTAATGTGAAGTTTTGATTAAGATTCTGAGACCCGATGCATCACATTGCCCCGTACATCGTCCTAACTTAGATCTTTTCGCTGGCCGTGCTCGCCATCCGGCAACCTCAATTCAGGCAAGATTGACGTAGGAATAATGAGGGTAGGGGATTGATTTATTCTGCGCTTGACGAAAAATATCGCCGCCTCCGCCAGGAGCTAATGGTTGGTTTGTTAGCCTTCGTCGCCGTTACCCTCATCGGTACAGTTGGCTATCGGCTGATTGAAGGCTGGCGGTGGATTGACGCCGCTTACATGACGATTATTACCCTGGCAACGGTCGGGTTCTCGGAGGTGCAGCCCCTCGACGACCGGGGCAGGCTCTTCACGATTAGCCTGATTTTGCTGGGGGTCATCAGCATTGGTTATATTGTGAACCGCTTTACAGAAGCTCTTATTCAGGGCTACTTTCAAGAAGGACTTCGGCTGCGGCAACAGCGACGATTGGTGGAAGACTTATCACAGCACTACATCATCTGCGGTTTTGGGCGCACGGGGCAGCAAATTGCTACCGAATTTGCCTCAGAAGGGATTTCCTTTGTGGTCATTGACCTGTCGGTGGACATCATTAACCAAGCCCAGCAATCTGGACACAACGCCTTCGTTGGCGACGCCACCCTGGATGAAACCTTGATACGAGCAGGTATTGGGCGAGCCGTTTGCCTGGTGGCTGCCCTCCCGTCTGATGCGGAAAACCTTTATACCGTCCTGTCGGCCAAAACCCTGAACCCTGGTATTCGGGCGATCGCCCGAGCCAACACCGAAGAAGCGCTACAGAAGCTCCAGCGCGGTGGGGCAGATGCAGTCGTTTCTCCCTACATTACAGGCGGCAAGCGGATGGCCGCCGCCGCTCTGCGGCCTCAGGTAATGGATTTTGTCGATGGCATCCTGACGGGAACCGATCGCTCTTTCTACATGGAAGAATTCTTAATCGATCCGAGTACCTGCTCCTGTGTTGGGCAAACCCTCAGAGAAGCCAGGCTTCGTGCCCGCTCAGGGGCGCTGGTTCTTGCTGTGCGGCGGGCCGACGGAACACTGATTGCTGGCCCAACCGCCGATACCAGCCTCCAGTCTGGCGACCTGCTGATTTGCATGGGCACTGCCGAACAGCTCCGGCTTCTAAACCAAATTCTCAGCCCTATTCAATCGCGCCCCCTACGGCTGCCCAAGCAACTCTCCTCAGATAGCTCCACGTTTGAGTTTTAGGGGGTAGCTACCAGTAGCAGTAGGGTGGTATAGATGGCAACCCCCGTCAAGAATGCCCAAAACGAATGATTCCCATAGTGGACGGTAGCGGTCAACCCGCTGAAGAGGATGCCTCCGGCAGCGAAGGCCCACAAAACAGTAGGGGCACTGAGTTCCCCAAGGGCAAATTCACCTACAGCGTTGCCAACCAGCGTTCCGACCACAACCGCCAGCGCCACCATCCATCTCCCCCACTGGTGGTAAGCCGTCTGGTAATGATTACTTAAACCAGCGTCGTTGAGCAGTAGGTGAAGCGCCAGCACCACCCAAAACAGGAGGCAGTCCAGAAAACCCTGGCTCACGGAGACTGCTTGCAGCAGGTAGCCCAGGATACCGTTGTAGAGGGTAAATAAAAGAATGTGTAGCCAGAATATAGGACTGAGCAAGCTCCCCCGTTCCCCAACATTGTTTTTTGAGGGGGCTAACCCCTTTGAAGTGGGAGATTTGGGCGATCGCAGCGCCAGGGCTTCCATCCCGTAGAAAATGGTGACGCTCAGCAGCATCGGCAGGTAAACCTGCCAGTCACTGTAGGAGATCACGGGCCAAGCGTCATACTCTAGCCGTCGCTGGCCGCTTCCCAACTCTGGCAGAATCTCCAGAAATACGTAGGCGAGGGATACCCCGTTAGCAAACGGGAGCCACTGGCTTTGCGGAATCAGTGTCCATTGCTCAAGATCGTTGGCTGCAATGTTGACCCAGGCTAGACTAACTGCAAACAGGAATTCCAACATTTGTCGTCGATAGCCGCATTGCGTCAGTAGACAGATGCGCCTACTTAGCCTTTTTATCACGGAAGTGCCTGGTTCAATTAGAAGATGCAAGAAATATAGCCCTACGGGCTAAGGTTTGAGTGTGGAACCCCCGCGACGCGGGGGTTCCACACCTCTTGAATGTCCTAACGCGAAAGCGTAACGCCATACAATCTTTTAGCTGTCAGCTGAGGCGCTTTTATGGCAGCTTCCCAGGCTACGCCGATTCCTCAAGTTCGCAAAGTAGACAAAGGCCCGGGTAGATGTGCTATCGTGTGAGAAGTAAGATGATTGAAGCCGTTTAGGAATAAAGAACTGGTTGCAAAGCCAAGGCTAGCGAAGTCGAGGCAATTGGGGACAAGTTCAAAAAAGTTGAAACGGCTAAATCAAACTAGATACTAACCGCTTAGGGATAAGGAGGTGATGCCCATGCAAGATAGTAGTAAATGTATGGGTCGCCTGGTTGAAGTAAGCTGGCTGTGCGCCGGGGCTGTTCGCTAACGATCAGTACTGCTTCCTGGAAGCTTCGCTGCAATTGTGGAGTTCCTCCCGGCAGTCAAGTTTCAACCAGTTGACCCGCTACACCGCTCCTGCCAATGATGGTCATTCCATTTCCGGCAGGAGCGGATAGTTTTTTTAAACGGCAGATCTAGCAATCCCCCTTTGTGAGTTGGCTCAATAGGGTTTACGCACTGCATGATGCCGCCCGGGGTTTTAAGCAGTTTTGGGGTGCGCAGCGCTACACAACTGCCAAACTGCTTAAGTCTTACTCAATTTGTGTGTGGTAGAGTTTCATCAACGCATGAATTGAAGCAGTTAATTCCCATGGCACAACTCCTCAACGAAAGCGAAATTCAAGACCGGGTTAGCCAACTCTCCGACTGGGCGCTTGACGGCAGCAAGATTCGGTGTCATCGAAAATTCAAAGATTTTGTGGAGGCCATTAATTTTGTCAATCGGCTGGTTGAACCGGCTGAGGCGGCAGGCCACCATCCGGATTTGGCCATTTCCTACAACCGGGTCACCATTGAACTAACCAGCCATGATGCAGGCGGTTTAACGGAAAGTGATTTTGAAATGGCAAAGTTAATCTCAAATATTCAGTAGCAGCTCCTTCACCAAACTGCGTTTTTAGCTTAACCTTTGCCCTCATCCCTCAGTCTCTTTTCCAGCGGTAGGAGAAGGGGAGGCAGGCTCCGTCGGTAGTTTCAAAGCCTCTCTTGCATACTGGGAGAGGTGTTTGGGGTGAGGGCGAAATGGCTCGGATCAAAGCAAATGATCCGAGGTCTACCAAATTGCCAGCGCCTGGGCCAGACTGGCTAAATTGGGAGATTCCAGGGTTTGGCGGGGAATGGGTGTGGCGGCGATCGCATCTGCAACGGCGCGCTGTCGTCTTGACTGGTCGGCGGTAATGCTCTCCGTGGTATTGCCTAACCCTGGGGCATTCCAGCGGTTGGTATCGGGGTTAAGGTAAGAATGCACCCGTGCCCACAAAATTGCCTCCGACCCACGCATCCCCAAGTCGTGGGCTTGACGAAGGCGCACGATATAGCCGCCCCGCCCCAGGGCCGCCAGGGGTGATTGATTTGCCAGATCCAGGGCGTTTAGTTTTTCCTCAAGCCCCCAGGGTACGCCATGGGCGATCGCCTTTTCCTGGAGCTGCTGCGCCTGTTGGCGGAGCCGTGCCAACTGCTTCTGGTCGGCCTCCTCGGGGGAAGCAGCACCATGCTGATAGGAAAAGGTGCCCAGGTTCCAGACGCCATTGCCTGGATCAACATGACCATTAAATGCCTTCGTTCTGCCACCGCTGGCGGTGCGGGTGCCTTCCGCGCTGCCAATTGCCCTGGCCACTAAAGAGTCAGTTCCTCCTTCAAACAGCCACTCAAAGTTGGATGGTAGGCCGGTTGCAGGAGCAGTTGCCGAGGGATTATTGGGGGCGGGCGGCGTACGGGAAGTCAGCGGTGCATCCCCTGGATCAAAGGTAAGCTCGACAGGCTTGTCAGAGGGCACCGGTTGGGGGGGCGAGGATGGTGCATCGGTTATCCGTTGGGGAGACGGCGCAGGGATCTGAGGTGCCGGGGGGGGCGGTAGCTCGCGGACGGTGTTGCTGGTATTTGGCTTGCCCACGGGGGGTGCAGTTCCTGTGGGGGGCACCGGCAGGGGGCGAGGCTTTCCTAGCGCAGTCAGGGAATCCAGATCATCTTGAGGGGCTTGGGGCGACTTGGCCGGGAGGTCAAATGATAGGCCGCCTGCTCCTGCAAGTATGTTGGGATTGGGTGCAGCCTGAACCGACTTGATGCTGCTCACCAGAATGGTGGCGATACCGACCAGGCACAGAAGGTAGAGTCGGGTTTGATTCAAACGAGGGGCATTCATCGTGCTAAGTAGTTGAACAGAATTATTTTCTCGGAAACCGTTAAGGCTTTGTTAAGATGCGCTCCAGGATTGCTTTGGAGGGTTCAACGAGTGCCCATTGACCGCTGGGTTGCTTCCGCAGGGCGGCGAAGTGCAGCGTATGGCCAGACCCCAGAGATTGCCCTTCCCGCCGCTTTCCCAGATTGGGGGCCTGTAGCCCACAGAGCCGCAACAAGTAGGCCGGAAGTTCTGGACTGGAAAACACCACACAATCTGCTTGAAAGGGCTGCAGCTCGCCCTCGAAGGGGGCATGAACGGTTCCCCCATCCAGGTCGATGGAGATATCTCCCAATCCACCGCTAATGCGGCGGCCAGCAACCACGCTGCCTGGTTCGAGCTGCCACTGCTGCTGGATCTGGAAGGCTCGCGGCTGAACTGGGGTGGGGCGATCGCCACATCCCGTCAAAGTAACCAGTACGCTAGTAAAAACAGCCCATTTGCACCACTTACTGGTGAAAGCTAAACGCATAACCCGCGTATTCCTCTCCTTCGTATAGAATGACGACCCAGGTTTCGGGGTCAAACGCGAGGGGATAGGCTTCCCGTTCGGCCATAACTCCCGCCCGCACTTCCACATGGGGCATCAGGCAGTAGGGGGCGCTGACCACGCTGCGCACCGCTGAACGGGCACTGCGTTCAGGAATGCTTAAGAGCTGGAGGAGTTCGTTCCGCGACAATACTGATTCGGCCTGCACCACCTCCTGGCAAATGTCTTGGGAGCGCTCAGGCTCAAAGAGACGGCTCACGTCGACCATCAGCACCAGCCCCGCCAGGATGGAGCTACCCGCCAGCAGATAGCGGACATTGGTGGGGCCACCGGGAGGTCGAGGTCGACTGGACCGTCGGGTCGGGGGCTGGGAACTGGGCTGGTTGGCCGCCATCTCTTGGGGGGACACAGTCTTGGTGGGCGCACGGGCTGCACGGGCTGAATAGGTGCGGGTGGATTGGGTAAACTGAGGCAGCTGGGGAGAAGGGCGATGCGCCGAATTGTTGAACGGAGGGCTGTTAGATGGCTCCATCATCGTGGTCTCCTTTGGTCATCAGCAGGCAGGACATCACAATGACAAACCACGCAACGCCAAGAAAAATCGTTGCCATGAGGAACCTCCTGGATTATCACCAAAATGTTTGCGAGAAGAGTGTTTGCAAAAGGGGGAGCGGCAGGAGTGGAAACAGGCCGGGCTAAGTCGATAGACTGAACTTAATCAGCCAGAAGTCGGAAAAACTGCCATCACTCAGTACAATAGTACTGTACTGCAAAACTTGCAACCCTGCCAACACTTCGTTCAGTTAGCGGGCTGCTGTTTCCTGTCCTCCAGTCATGCCGACCGGCCTCCGCAGGCGTTTCATAAACAGCTTCCCAGCGGTTCTCGCCCTCAGGGCTGACAGCCCCGCATCATCTTCATAATTCTTTATGATGTAAGGGGTCGCTCCTACGAAGGGTAGCGGAGCATTTGCCCGTCTCACCCAATCTGCGATCGCCCAACTCCCCGACCACCAGCGGTTTGCCCATCCATCTTTGAGAAGCTATGCCAACGTCAACGCCCACTTCCCTAACCGCCCCGTCCTACAGCCAAACTGACTGGCAGAAGGGGTACCGATCGCTGCACAACGAGTTCGATTACTGGATTGACAACATTGACGGACAAATCCCCCCACAACTGCGGGGCACCCTTTTTCGCAACGGGCCGGGGCTGCTGGATGTCAATGGCCAGCGGCTTCATCACCCCTTTGATGGGGATGGTATGGTGTGCGCGATCGCCTTTGACCAGGGACGTGCCCATTTTCGCAACCGCTATGTCCAAACCGCAGGCTATTTGGCAGAGCAGCAGGCAGGGCGTATTCTCTACCGGGGAGTGTTTGGCACTCAGAAACCGGGGGGTTGGCTTGCCAACGCGTTTGACTTTCGGGTAAAAAACATTGCCAATACCAACATCATCTATTGGGGCGGCAAGCTGCTGGCGCTGTGGGAAGCAGCCCAGCCCCACCGCCTCGATCCAGCCACCCTGGCGACCCTTGGCCTGGAAGATCTGGATGGCGTGCTGGCGGGGGGGAAAGCGTTTGGTGCCCATCCCTGGATCGATCCTGCCTGCGAATTTGCCAATGGAGAACCCCGGCTGGTCAATTTTTCCATCACACCGGGGCTGTCTACCACCATCACCGTCTATGAGCTGAACCCACAGGGTCAAGTCGTGCAGCAGCACGCCCACAATGTTCCTGGCTTTGCCTTTATCCACGACTTTGCCATCACGCCCAACTACTGCATCTTTTTTCAGAATCCCGTCACGTTCAATCCCGTTCCCTTCGCGCTGGGCCTGAAATCTGCTGGTTACTGCATTGGCTTCCAGGCCGATCAACCCACCCAAATGATCCTCATCCCCCGGCACGGAAACGCCCCCATGCAGGTGATTCCCGCCAAAGCCGGGTTTGTGTTTCACCACGCCAATGCCTTCGAGCAGGATGGGCGTCTCTATGTTGACTCGGTGTGCTACAACGGCTTTCCATCGGTCGAGCCGGATGCCGACTATTTAGAGGTCGATTTTGCTGCTACGCCCTACGGCCAACTGTGGCGGTTTACCATCGATCGCCAGCAGGAAACGGTGACCTCGGTGCGGCTGGAGGAGCGCTGCTGCGAGTTTCCCACGGTCCATCCCGACCGGGTGGGGCGGCCCTATCGCTATCTCTATCTGGGGGCTACCCATGCTGCCACGGGTAATGCACCGCTCCAGGCCATCCTCAAGCTAGATCTGACAACGGGCGATCGCCAGATTTGGAGTGCGGCTCCCCGTGGTTTCGTCAGCGAACCGGTGTTTGTCCCCTGTCCTGGTTGCACCGATGAGGATGCGGGCTGGCTCCTGACGCTGGTGTTTAATGGGGAGCGGGAGCGCTCAGAATTGGTCATCCTGGATGCTCAGGATTTGACGCGGGGGGCGATCGCCACGCTATATCTCAAGCACCACGTGCCCTATGGCCTGCACGGCAACTTCACCCCTGAAGTGTTTTGACGCTTGCTCGTTTAAGCTCTTACCGCTCTCAAACACCCTGGTCAAGCTGCTTGACACGCCCCTGGCTTCAACTGCTATGATGTATAGGCTTGTGCAGTGCAATGGGGCGTCGCCAAGTGGTAAGGCAGCGGGTTTTGGTCCCGCCATTCCTAGGTTCGAATCCTAGCGCCCCAGTTTTCAAAGATTTACTCTTAAGGGTATGGAATTCCATCCTCTTGCCTCAGGGATTTGGGTATCAACGTAAGTCGGGACACTTTCCCAAGAATAGAATTCAGGAGTCAGGAGCCAGAAGTCAGCCCTCTCCTGAATTCTGACTCCTGGATTCCGACTCCTGTCCAACCAGGATCTTCCGCCTTAAGTTGATACCCCAGGGATTTCACCTTAAATTCACGACCCTAGGGAATTTACCATCCCCAGGTGCCCATTCCCCCTTTGAAGGGGCCGACGATGTCGCTGGTGATCCAGCCTCCATAGAAATCCCCCGCCTGCGCCTTTACCCGCTCTCCGTCCACGTAGCAGGCATCCATTTTGCCGGGATAAAGAGCAATGTAGTCCTTGATTTCCCGAAACTCTGGGGTGGGGTTGGGGTAATACCAGGCTCCATTGGGTACCTGGCGATCGCCCACCCGAATTGTGTAATAGGCAGCCTGCCCCTTCCATTCGCAAAACGTGGAGCGGGGTGTCGGGATAAAGTGCACCATCTTAATGTCTTCTGGCGGCAGGTAATACACCGGGGGGTGGCTGGTTTCCAAAACCCGCTTTGCCCGCCGGGTGTCCACCAGAGTTTCGCCGTTAAAAATTACCTGAATGTGGCGGGATGAGTCTTCCAGACGCGGTGGTCGGGGATAGTCCCATACAGACTCCTGGCCGGGTTGGGGCGGAATGCGCTGCGGGTTCATGGATGCCTCCTGAAATAGGTCACTGTTCCTAAGCTAGCCTGTAATAGGAATCAATAGCAGAGCAGCCCCAGCCGACCGCCTTTGGTGTGCGGCTATTTGCCCGCCCCGTCTCATCGTTCGGTAGCTGTCTGGGCAGGCAATTTGCTGGTGGCCGACGACAGTTCAGCATTCAGCGAGCGGATGCGGCGAGACATCAGGCGAATGATGTTAACGGCAATACCCGGTGTTTCATCAATGGCTTCATAGAGCTGCTGCTGGGTCAGCACGAGGCATTCGCAGGCCTCTTGCGTGGTAATGGATGCCGACCGAGGCTCAGCATCAAAGACTGACATTTCGCCAAAACACCCCCCCGGATCAACCTCAGCAAGAACCTGTTTGTCAATGTGAACACACACCTTGCCCGAGACAAGGACATAGAGCGATCGCCCTTCCTGCCCCTTGCGGAAGATCGTGTGGTCGGGAGGGTATTCTACTTCCTCCATCACCGAAACGAGTCGCACCAAAAAGTCGTCCCGCAGTTCTTTGAAGAGAGGAACCTTGCGCAAAAACAGCAACCGTTCAACGCTGTTCAACATAAATTCTGTAAGGTAACGCACGACCCTGAAGGAATGAGGAACCGGATCCTCATTGCTCAGATCCCTACTTTACAATTGCTCAACCAGATCCTTACAGAGTAACGGGCATCACTGCGGAAACACCTTCAGGATAGGGCTGCACCTGGGCAGGTTTGGCCATTTTGGACATTGGGAGTTAGCTCATAGAATAACATTAGCTCGGGGGGGCGATCGCCCCTACCCTACCTATAATCTGCTGAGGCAGGTGCAATCTCTGGCTGCTATGGCATTACGCCTTGACCTTCAACGGTAACCACTGGCGAGCCGTTGCGCTACAGGGGATTCACCCACGCACCTAAGCCCGGCGGGCGATCGCCCGCCGATGGCGCTAGGCAATGGGCTGTGCCCTCCGCCCATTCAGTTCAGGTCGGGGCATGCCCTTGGCCGCAACCGCCAGCCCCATTTCGCCCATCAGGGCATGTACCTGAGCCGAAACGAGGGGGTCAGGATCGCTTTGAATTTGCGGCAGGATGAGCTGCAGCGACGTGGGGGAAGCCATCTGCAGGTAGGCCAGTGCCGCTTCCCGCACAAAACCTACGCTGTGGCGCAGCCCATAGAGCACCTGATCGGTGGTGACGCTCCAGCGGGCCTCGTTAGCCAGGTGGAAACAGCAGGCCAGCGCCCAATCGGACAAAAATCGCCGGAGGTCGAGAAGCTGCCTGAGTCGCTGGCTGGGGGATTGGGGGCTGTAGGGAATGATGCTGTCGAGCAATTGAACCTTTTCCAGGTCGGCGCGCAGGGGGTCGAGGACCGTGAGCAAAATCTTTTTGCTTGAAAGGTCAACGGTGGTGTCGAGAATCTCTAGCCCCCGAGCCACATCGTTGGAGGAGTCAGACTGGAGATTGAAAGCTGCCGCCTGGATGGTGTTGGATGGGTACAGAAAGCGCATGAGCAAAAATAGGCGTTCCACTGCGTCGGTAAGCTGGTATCGAAGCGATCGCCGCAACAGTCCCAGGGATTCTCCGGCAAACCCATCTAGCTTGAGGTCTAGCAGACTGGCATAAAGCTGCCCCATAAAGTAGAGTTCCTGGTCAATCAGGGTGTTGACACCCCGCCGCCCCAGCAGGTCAGCCACCGCCTCAATGCCAAACTCGTCAGACGCCTGCAGCAAGGTGCGCATCAGGCTGCGCCGCTCGCTGCCCCAGGTCATCATCAGCCGGTCTACGAGAATGTCGAACGCCTCTGGTGTGCCGATCTGGCTGATCACCGTCCAGGCACAGCTGCGCATGACAGCAGGTTTCTGCCCGTCTTCCCCCAGCCGCACTAGCATCGGCATGGCCTCATTCCCCAGTCGTGCCAGTGCCTGCATCGCCGCATCGCGGGTTGAAGGGTAGTAAAGCGCTTTTACCAGGGATGGGTAGTATTCTTCCAGTTGGGTGGCGGCAATCACGTCCAGCATGGCAAACCGCACCCGCAGCGATTCATCCTGCAGCAGCGGTCGGATGTAGATACGCAGGGCCTGCAAATAAGCCACATCCCGCAGGGCACGGCAACCGCACACCCGCTCCCGCTCATCTTTGCTGGTGATCATGCGGCGTAGCGCGTTGGTTGCTTCGGCTTTCTGGCGGCTGTTACCCCGACGCAGGATCAGGGCAGCAGCGGTGCTGCGTACCGTGGCGTCTACATCTGGGGCCAGGTAAGGCTGCAGGACTGCCGTATTGGGAGCGTCTTCTGTGAGCCAGAGATAACGGAACGCCGCCGCCATGGCTTCAGGGTCGAGGGACTGCTTGAGGAGCGATCGCACCAGTTCTCCGTGGCTCTGTTTGGGATGATCGAGCATCACCTCCAGGCTCTCGCGCTGGAGCGTCGGCGATAGCCCCGGCAGTAGGGGAGCAAGAATATCCCCCACCGACCTGGGATCGAGACGGGCCAGCCATTGGATACAGCTCTGTTTTTCTGACTCAGTGGCGCTGGTTTTTTGCAGAGTTTCAACCATGGCCCGCCGATGGGCACCGGGATCCATGCCGCCCTCCGTCTGGCTGAGCTGCCCCCGCTCGACACTGAGCACCAGCAGGTTGGTGTAGCGCGATCGCAGCCGGATCACCGCCAGCAGCCAGACGAGGGCAAAGCCACAGATCAGGGCCAGCAGCACGAAGGTCTGCGTTCGCTGAATGAGGGCAGGGCTGGTATCGGCCAGCAGCCAGCGGCAGAGCCACAAAGTGAGCAACAATCCAGCCCCCGTCAGGCCAATGGCGATCGGTTCGGCAATGCCGCGCACAAATTCTTGGATACGGCTACGGGCATCATCGGGAATCGGCTGAAAAAGAATGGGAGCCGTGCTAGCCACCAGGGTATAACGCAGCAGCTCATCCACAAAGCGCAACATCACCCCCCCCGCGAAGACGGGCAAAATGCCCAACAGGGTGAGGGTGTTCAGCCCCAGAATCAGGCTGGGGGGCAGCATGGCGACCCGGAACACCCCCATCCGCTCAATTGCGCGACTGGAGACAAACCACTGGGTAATCAGCTCAAACACCCCCAGGGTGCCGCTGAACAGGGCTAAGAAATCGGCAATTTCTCCCGCCTGAACGTTGAGCCGCTGTTCGACCTGGCTGAGGTACTGAAAATCCACTAGCAGCAGCAACACCTGCGCCATCACAAAGAAGGTGATGACCAGCAGCACGTATCGCTGCAGCGGTCCCCGGAGGCGGCGGGCTGTGTAGTCGGGATGGTGATCTTGACGCCGCGATCGCCGCAAAGAGTTGGGAAATGCCTGCCGGTAAGCAATTCCGATATAGGCCATTATGCCACTGCCAATGAGCAGCATAATGGAGGCCGCCAGAATCACGTTTTCTAACCCAATTGCCTGCCGCAGCAGGGGCAGGGAAAAGCCGCTGAGAATGTCGGCCAGCAAAACGCCGCTGCTAATCAACGGGTAGGTGCGCTTGATTTCCCGAATGTTAAAAAGCTGATTGGCCGTAATCGAGGTATTTAGCTCGTTGAGGGTGTAAACCGCCTCCAGCCAGAGCCGCACTAAAAAGATGGTGTATCCTCCCAGCGCTACTGGACTGAAGCTGCTGTGGAGAATCAAAAGGGGCAGCGCCATGAGAAACGGCACCACCGTGACTACGGTGCGCAGGGGCAGTAGCCGCTGAAGCTGGGAGTAAGCAAACCCCAGGCTGACGCCCATGCCAGTGCTGGCTATGTAGATAAGCGGTAGCGTTTCTGCCCCGTACTTACCGAGAAATAGGGCGGCAGCGCTGAATTCTAACCACAGAATCCCGACCGATGAAAAGGTGTAGAACGCAAACATCAGAAATGTTCGTCCGGCTTCTTCGGGGCGCAGGTTGAGCCATCGAAGCCATTTGAGGGGGCGATCGCTTCCCTGAGTCGTTCTCCTGGTAACCTTAATCATGCAGTGCAAGTGACGTAGTAATCAGGCCGTTGTTCTGTGATGCCTGTGGTGCGTAATTATCTAACCATGTTTTGTCGATGCGTAACCAGGCGTCATTTGACAAAAGCCCCCCGGTCGGTCGCGCATCCACTGGCTTCTCTCAGCATTCCCAGAAATCCAGAATTCTCTAGCCCTAGAGCTTAAGTAGGTCAGCACAATTAAATTCATGCTAGAAAACCGGGGCGCTCCCCCGGCTTTCTAACCTTCGTTTTTCAATGCAGTTCTACTTAGCTGGGAGAAATCTCTATCTATTTTGGGGCGATCCTCACGAGTTTCTCAGGATCCTTCCCTACCGTGGACTTAGTTCAATAAATGGGGCGTAGCGCTGCATCTGGCATCGTCACCACTGGGAGGGTAGGGGTATGGAAATGGCAAAACACCATCGGCTGCTTAACTTCTTACGAGAAGAATTATTAATTTCGGACGAATCCGTGGCGATCGCCCGCCGCCACCCTGATTCGGCCAATCATCTACCAATGATTTTATGGCAGTACGGTCTGGTGACCCTGGAGCAGCTCGATCGTATTTTTGACTGGCTGGAGGCAGCCTGAGGGGCGATCGCCCACTCCGCCTGTCACGAAATTCAGAGAGACGGCGGCGCTTACTTCATCAAAATTTAATCAGAATAGGTCGGGTTCAGGGCATAGCTTTACAAAGGATGGCCTTGCAGCCAGGGGAAATGCAGTAAATTAAGGAAGAAAACGGCAGTCGCCGGTCCCTTACCCTTCCGGACTTTCTAACGCTAACCAGACTGCTTCAACCGTTTCTCCCAACGGGGGTAGTGCTGTATCTACCATCTATTGGTTGAACTTCTTAATGAAATAAACAGATTTATCGGCGGTTCAGGCTGATATCGATGCCTGAACTACTTGAAAACCACCCTATAGTTTTGCTTGGGTGCCTCAGCCACTGCTCCACCATTCAAGCATCTAAAACAATATCTACGGGTTGTCGCATCGGTTGGCGATCGCAGCCCTTTCTTAGCCGCATTTTTCTGATTTTTTGCTGGTTGCGTTTACCTGTGTCCCATCCCGCGATATGGGAACCCCAAAATAAATAGGTGCCAAACCCGACGGTGCCGCATCAAAAGGTACCGGATAAATGGCATCTCGTTACGTATGTCTGCCAAACGTGATACTGCTGCATCAGCGATTTTGGCTGGCACCGAGACATTCTCGGAGTTTGGGTAGAATCGTTAGAATTTAACTGTAACTATTGTTGTCGTCGACAGCAGTCGTTCTAGCGCTATTCTTCATAATACCCAGCAGCGAGCTGGAAACTGAACTCTCCAGGGTTATTTGCTACCTGCAGGTTCCCCAAGAGAATCGGTGTCATTTTGAAACAACTCCACGGCCTACAGGCAAATCCAAGAGAACTCAGTGGTAAGTTGAGATCATACTCCCCTGGCGGTAAAATCAGCGGTTTCTCAGTCCGCTCGTTTGCCGTCAATGCCCACGGTGCGCTTTCAGCTTGGTGAGTCCGTTTCAGCTTACACAGCCGTTTGATTTACACATTTCTGATTTGCACATAGAAAAGTGAATAAGGTTCATAAAGACTGCGTTGTGCCAACTGAGCCATCTATCTCGCAATTGTTGAGATTCTCCCTTCTCCGCTAAGACGTTTTCAGCCCGATCCTATCCTCAATGTCTCACTCCCCTTTTTCCGAAGACTGGATTAATCAGTTCTCAGACCCATATGCCATTTTGGGGATGTCGGTGGCAGCCGATGATCGCCGAGCACTGAAACGATATCGGGCGATCGCCAAGCTGCTGCACCCCGATAGTCACGTCTGGTCTGATGTAGAAAGCCAGGAACTGGCCGGACAGCTTTTTGCGCGGCTAGTAAACCCGGCCTATCAGCGGCTCAAACAAGACAAAGGGCGGGCTGAAACTCTTGCTATGCTCCGATTTCGGGTGCGCCGCCTGAGCCAGGATGAGCCGCTCTCCCCGCGATTTGAGCGGTCCATCGAGCTGCTGAAAACGCCCATTCCCCAGGTCGAGACCTTCTACGAACAGGCTATTACCGTTCTGGCCGAACGCCAGTACGAGCCACTCGACCGCTTTGAAGCCGCCACCCAGGAAATGGCCGAGCTGAACCTGGTGTATCTGCGGCTCAAGATGGGAGAGCCGATGATTCGCGAGCGCAAGGTCGGTCTGGTGCCGTCTCAGCCCCACGTCCAGCCCCGGATCGTTGATTTGCCATCCGAAAGATCCTCAACCCCGGAGGTGAGCTACGCCGAGCGGCATTATCTGCGGGCACAGGAGTACCTTAAAAAGGGTAACTGTCAGATGGCCATCCAGGAACTGCGGGACGCCATTCGCATCGAGTCTGACCAGGCCAAATACTATGCGCTCATCGCCCGGGCCTACATGATGCAAAATTTGCCGGGTGCGGCCAAAGCATACTGTCGGCAGGCCCTGAAGCTTGATCCCAGCGATCGCCTCGCCCAGGCCTGTGCCAAACGGCTCCAGCTCACCATTCCCCCGGCAGAAACCGCCAATGGTAAAGGGGCTGCCCATCCCGACACTAAGCGGAAGCCGCCTCCCAAATCCGATACCAAAAAAGGTAAAGGGTTGTTTGGGCTGTTTGCCAAACGCCGCTGAACAAAGGGAACGCTGGCATCCAGCCCCGATTCTGTCTGGAACATCCCTCATCTGGTTCTACAATGCTATAAAGATTGAGCGTTAAAGAACTACGGGATTGGAAAGGATTGAGGTTATGGCTATAAAAAAGGGCGATACAGTGCGTGCCGTTCGCGAAAAGCTCACGAATAGTATTGAGGCCCAGGCCAGCGATAACCAGTGGCCGCCCTACATTTTTGAAACCAAGGGCGAAATCGTCGATACGAAGGGCGACTACATGCTGGTCTTGTTCGGTCACGTGCCCACGCCGAACATCTGGTTGCGGGCCGACCAACTGGAACCGTTTGAATAGGGGCTTGAGTCGGAGCGATGGCCCAGGGGCGATCGCCCGGCCCCTTCCCGTTTGGTAGTGGCATCCGAAGGCGTTATGAACTCTTGTCCTCCATTTGTTTCCACCTGCCACCCACCGCGAGTGTCGATCATTGGGGCAGGAAATGTCGGCAGTTCCTTAGCACAGCGCATTGCCGAAAGCAACCTGGCCGATGTGGTGTTGCTGGACGTGGTGCCGGGGCGGCCCCAGGGCATTGCGCTCGATCTCGCCCAGGCGCGGGGGTTGGAGGGGCACGACCGGCGCATTATCGGCACCAATGACTACCGGGATACGGTCAACTCCAACATCGTCGTTATTACCGCTGGGATACCCCGCAAACCGGGCATGTCCCGCGATGACCTGCTGCGCACCAATTCCCAAATCGTTACCGAGGCCACCCAACAGGCGATCGCCCACTCCCCCGACGCCATTCTCATCCTGGTTACCAACCCCCTCGACGTGATGACCTACCTGGCCTGGAAAGCAAGTGGTCTGCCCCACCATCGCGTGATGGGCATGGCGGGGATCCTTGACTCGGCCCGCTTCCAGTCCTTCATCGCGGAGGAACTGGGGGTGTCGTCCGCCGATGTGCAGGCCATGGTGCTGGGTGGACACGGCGACCTGATGGTGCCGCTGCCCCGCTATTCCACCGTGCGGGGCGTGCCCATTACCGAACTCATGGACGCCGCTACGATTGAGCGCCTGGTGGATCGTACCCGCAACGGTGGCGCGGAGGTGGTGGGCCTGCTCAAGTCCGGTGGTGCTTACTACGCGCCAGCCTCGTCTATCTGCGTCATGGTGAAGGCCATTTTGCGCAATGAGTCGCGCCTGCTGCCCGTCGCCGCCTACCTTCAGGGGGAATATGGGCTGAACGACCTGTTTGTAGGCGTTCCAGCCCGCCTTACCTGCGTTGGGGTGGAAAGCGTGCTGGAACTGAACCTCACCGATGGGGAACGGGCTGCCCTGCATCAATCTGCCGCCGCCGTTCGGCAAAAGGTGGAGCAGACCCTGGGTTAAATTTCAAATTTCGTCCATTAGCTTCTGGAAGCGCGGATCCTCACGGATGGGGTCGAAATCAGCGTCCGCTTGAGCACTGAGGCGGTAGAGGTAAGGGCTGATGATAAAAGTCCGGTAGAGGCATTTGACGGCTAGCTCAACCTGCTGCTGCTGGGCGTAGACGCGAGCTTTGCCATACCAGGCGCTGGGGTTTTGCGATTCAAAATCAATCGAGCGGTCGAAACTGGCGATCGCCTCCTCATATTCCCTCTGCTTGATTAAGATGAAGCCGCGATAGCTCCAGGCATAATGACAGTCGGGCTTGATGGCGACCGCCTTGTTCAAATTCTCCAGCGTGGATCGATAACGTTCCAGAGCCGCCAGGGCAACCGCCCGGTTAAACCAGGCTCGATGATCTTGGGGTTTGATGGCAATGGATCGGTCAAAACAGGAAATCGCCTCCCGATAGCGGCGCAGTCGATTCAGGGCCGTCCCCTGGTTGTACCAGACCTGCGCATCGGCAGGGTTGAGCCGTAGAGCTTCCCGGAAGCAGGCGATCGCCTCCCGGTACTGGCTCAGATGGGCCAGGGCTAGCCCTTTGCCATGCCAGGCCATGGTATAGCTGGGCTGGCGCTGGAGCGCTTCATCAAAGCTGGCGATCGCCTCCTCGCACTGGTTGAGTCCGTATAGCGCAAATCCCCGATTGGTCCATATCTCGGCATTGTGGGGCCATTGCTTTAAGGCTCGATCGAAACGGGCGATCGCCTCCTGGTACTGTGCTGTGCTGTAGAGTTGCTGGCTCGATCGCTGCCAAACGGGATGGGTTGAATGCTGCAAAGGCTGAGACATGGCGAGTATGCCTGGACGACGCCCAGGATAGTAGGGAAAAGCACCGGATTTTACTTAGTGTTCCCCAAATTAAAGGAGGGGGTGACCCGCTGGTATAAATTCTTCGGGTGTAATTTCCCCTGCGGAATCTGGCTTAAATCTTTTCCGTCAAACGTATAGAGCCGCAGGCCCATGCTGAAATCCCTCCTGAGGAGGTTCGGTTCCACCTACCGACGCACTGAGGGTCTATCGATATCCTGAATATATCGATAGAAATTTGCAGTCGTGTCTATGTAGCGCGGACGGGCAGCGATCGCCTTTAGTGACGCAATAGGTATAAAGCGCTACGGTTGCTAACCATTACCCACTTAGAGCAATGGACAATTTCAAAAACACCGTGCAAAGCTTTTTTGGCGCAGCCCCCTTCGAAGGCGGCAACTCCCTGATGCAGTACATTCAGTCCCTCGACGCCGACACCATTTCCCAGCTCTCCACCCCTAACTCCGAGGTGCAGCAGGTGATGGAGCACAACCTGGTGGGATTGTTGGGGGGACTGCCGCCGCAGCAGTTTGGCGTCACCATTACCACCAGCCGCGAGGCCCTGGGACGGCTTCTGGCCCATGCCATGATGAATGGCTACTTTTTGCACCGGGCGCAGCAGCGCATGGGGCTGGAGCGATCGCTGCCTGCCATGGCCGATGCTGATGGTCTTGATGGCTAAAGCCGATAAGTGCTTAAGCACAATGAATGGCATCTTCTGGGGGTGTGCGCCCTCAAAAAATAATTTTGTTCGACTGCCCTAAAGTCGAAAACGATCGGGGGGATAGAGACGGTCTTTCAGCCAGTAGGCCATCACGTCCCCCTTCCCCTTGATATGAACGGTGCCCCGCTTCTGCAGCAGATAGCGGTCTTTGAGGGCCTCATAAACGGGTTCGGTGACCTGAATGTTGCCCGCCACGCCCCTGGACTCCATGCGGCTGGCTACGTTGACCGTATCCCCCCAGAGGTCGTAGATAAACTTGCGGATGCCGATGACGCCCGCCACCACCGGGCCGGTGTTGATGCCAATGCGAATCTGGAAGGGATCGCCAGTGTCCCGCTTGAATGTGGCAATCTGGGCCTGCATGTCGAGCGCCAGTTCGGCGATCGCCTGGATATGGTCGGGCCGGGGCGTGGGCAGACCACCCACGACCATGTAGGCGTCACCAATGGTTTTAATCTTTTCCAGACCGTGGCGATCGGCCAACTGGTCAAAGCTACTGAAGATCAGGTTGAGCAGATCCACCAGCTCCGTAGGCGAGATGCGAGCTGCCAGACTGGTGAAGTCTACGATATCTGCGAAGAGGATAGTGGCTTCGTCAAATCGGTTGGCGATCGCCTGGGAATTTTGCTTGAGCTGCTGGGCGATCGCCTTGGGCAGAATGTTAAGCAGCAGCCGCTCAGACTTATCCTGCTCAGCCTTGAGGGCCATTTCTGCCAGTTTGCGGGTGGTAATGTCCTGCACCGTCCCTTCGTAGTAGCGCACCGCCCCCATCCCATCCCGCACCGCCCGCGCGTTTTCGGAGATCCAGATAATTTTCCCGTCTTTGCGGCGAATTTGTGACTCAAAGTTAGTAACCGCCCCGTATCTCTCAATGAGGCTGACAAACTCCTGGCGACGGGCGGGGGAAATGTGAAGCTGCACCACATCCAACAAATCGTCCAGCAAAGCTTGGGGCGAATCGTAGCCATACATGGTCGCCAGGGCGGGATTTACGCTGATGCAGCGACCTTCCGGGGTGGTTTGGAAGATGCCTTCTGCCGCATTTTCGAAAATGCTGCGATATTTCTCTTCGGCCTGCCGCAGCGCTGACTCGGCCCGCTTGCGCTGGGTAATGTCGCGGGCCACCCAGATGACCCGATTGTCGGGCATGGGCGACACGCTGGCCGTGAACCAGGCTTCGCGATCGCCCGTAACGTCACTGTCGCGATCGCCATTGGCTTCGCCGTCATGGACGGGCATGGAGTATTCCAGGTTGATGGTTTCCCCGGTATTAAGCGCCCGCTGAATATGGATGATGAACAGGGCGGCCTGCTCCGGCGGCAGAATGTCGTAGACGGTTTTGCCGATGCGCTCCCGATCGGGGTCATACTGCAGTTCTGAGTTGGTGGACACAATCTTGCAGTAGCAGCCCTGGGCGTCGAACACCGCAATGTAGTCAGTCATAGCGGCAAACAGTGCCCGCAGTTCGGCTTCCGAGTGGCGCAGGGCTTCTTCAATGCGGCGGCGTTCGGTAATTTCGGAGAGGAGGCGGTGGTTAATATCCCGGAGCGATTGGGTGCGCTCTTCCACCTTTGTCTCCAGCTCCTGCTTGACCCGCTTGAGAGCCTCCACCGCCTGCTTGCGTTCGGTGATATCTTCTACGGTTCCTTCAAAATACAGCAGGTTGTCCTGCTCATCGCGCACCGCCCGAGCGTTCTCCGAAATCCAGATGGGGCGACCGTCTTTCCGATAGACCTCCGATTCAAAGCCGATGACTTCGTCCTTATTGGTAAGGGCCTGGATGAATTCGTCCCGCCTCTGGGGATGGACATAGAGCTGCTTCTGAATGCTGGTCAGGCCCGTTTTCAGGTCTTCTGGTGAGTCATAGCCGTAAATCCGGGCCAGGGCAGGGTTGGCATTGAGGTACTGCCCGTCTACCGTTGATTGAAAGATGCCTTCGACGACCCGCTCAAAAATGCTGCGATATTTTCTTTCCGCTTCTTCCAGGGCGCGGCGGGCCTGCTTTTGCTCGGTGATATCGATGCCGACCGTGAAGACTGCCCGATCGTGGTTGTACTTTTGCGCCATGATCAGGAAGTCGCGCTGAGCACCGTTGATGTTGGCGACAATCTCCCGGTGAGCATCAGGCTGGGGGTTGTCAAAGACGCTTCTTAAGAATTCGCTGAAGCTATTGCCCGTGTGTAAAAAGCCGATGTCTTTGCCCACGAAGGCCTCTGGCGGCAGGTTAAACAACTGGGCCAGGTGCCGGTTAACCCCCAGATAGCGCAGGTCTGAGCTAATCCAGGAGACAATACCGGGAACCGCATCCAGAGCTGCCTGGAGCTGGTCCTTAGTGGTGCGCAGTTCAGACTCGGCTTGACGACGCTCGGTGACGTCAATGCCGACGGCGAAGGCAGCCTGCCCCGCCTCGTACTTTTGCACCATGATTAAAAAGGTGCGCGGCTCGCCACTGACGTTGGCACTAAATTCACGAAACGACTCCTGGCTGTTGCTCTGAAAAAACTCCCGCACGAAGTCCTCGAACTCTGAGCTGGCGTTAAGAAAGCCGATGTCCTGGCCCACAAAGTCTTCCGGATCCAGCCCGTACATACTGGCTAATTGACGGTTGACGCCCCGATACTTGAGGTCGGTGCTAATCCATGAGACGATGCCGGGGATGGTTTCCAGGATGGTTTGAAACTGGTTTTGGGTCATAGACAGGGCAGCTTCGGCCTGCTTGCGATCGCTCACATCCAGCGAAATCGTCGCCACGCCATAACATTCCCCATCTAGCTCATTCTGGAGGGGCACCTTTGTGGTCAGCCAGGTGTGTACCACGCCCTCATGGTCGGCAAACTCTTCTTCGTATAAGGGAATCGCCTGTCCGCTATTGAGCACCTGCTCATCTAGGCTTCTCACATAGTTAGCCTGCTCCTCGCTGCCCAATAGTTCGGCAGTGGTTTTATGTACGGCTTCCCGAGGGTGCAGGCCATAGATGCGGGCTTTGTAGCTGTTAACAAAGAGGTATCGGGAGGCGCGATCTTTGGCGCTGATCATGGCTGGAATGGAATCGAACACCGTCCGCATCAGATGACGGCTTTCCCGCAGGGCGATTTCAATTTGCTTCCGCTCGGCAATCTCAGCAATTAAGTAGTCGTTAGATTCCCGCAGGGCCGCTGTGCGTTCTTTTACATCCTGTTCCAGTTTGGCCTTTGCCTGCTGGAGCGTCTCCTCGGCTCGCTTATGGGCCGTAATATCTAAACTGCTGCCTGCATAGTAGACCGGTTTTCCGCCTGCATCGCACACCATCCACACTGTTTCCAACACCCACCGGGTGCTGCCATCTGTATGGCGGATCTGACTCTCGACGCTGGTGACGCGATCGCACTCATCAAGCTGCTGCTGGAGGTTGTGCCACCGATCGGCATTAATGTAAACCGCAGCAATGTCGGGAAAGGCCGCGATTAGCTCAGCTTCTGTTGTGAAGCCCAGCATCTGCACGTAGGCTTGATTTGCCAGCCGGAAGTGGCCATCGGGCGTGCATTGAAAAAAACCAGTGATGGAACGATTGATACAGTCCTGATGAAATCGGATCGTGTCCTCCAGCGTCACCTGGGTATGTCGGTAGGCCAGGTTTTCTGCTTCAAGCACCTTCACCCGCTGGCGCAACCGCTGCAGCTCAGCTTGCTCACTAGACGGCAAATTTTCGGCAGGTGAGCCTACCAAGACATGGCCGTTGCAAGGAGGAGAAGCCTGGCAATCGGCAGTATCACCAGACGGAGTTGATCCATTAGGAGGAGGAACAGCAGTCATTGTTTGAGTGTCTTCTCAGGTGGGCGACGATGTTCTCATTTATACTTTAACTAGATGAGCTTGGTAGATACCCCTGAGTTGACCTGGCAGATAAAGCGTGTAGCAAACCCTTGTTGTAGATACCCCAGCAGCGATCGCCCGACTTCTCGACTTTTATCATCTTGTACAGGAATAATCTTGCGTAAGGCTGATCCTGCACGATGAACCTGCACAGTGATAATCTTGCACAGCAGTGAAATTTGGCACCGTTGAGGGAACCGCTTTCAAACTCTTTAACCCGATCGTCTCTGAGCACCCTCGCGAATAACGGATAGAAGAGCTAATGACGGAGGGGCTTATGGTGAGATTATACGCGCTACCACCGACAGGTTTGTATCGGTAAAGGCGAAATATATTCGTCTTGGGGTACTGCACGTAGTGTGATTGGTCACGCTTTACCTCAGGAATATCACCCAGCGGCTTGGTTGAATCTCTGAAATAATGGTCGTTGCCATCCTTCTTAAGTTAGGTCTTTGAAAAAAGCATGGCATCAAAATTGCCTCGATAGCGATCGCATTTCTTCTTATTCTCTCACAAGATTCTGCAACATCTTGCAACATCAATAGTGTCGCGCACTACGGTAAGCTGACAGGAGTGGTCAAAGTTGCTTAATCTGCTGTTGTCATTCCACTCCTATGGTTGCAAGTCCTCCCCGTCCCATCCGCATCGGTTCCCGTAAAAGCCAGCTCGCGCTGATTCAAACCCACTGGGTGCAAGGTGAGCTAAAGCGGGCTTTCCCTGATCGCACCTTTGAGGTGCAGACCATGCACACCCAGGGCGACAAGATCCTGGATGTGGCCCTTGCCAAAATTGGGGACAAGGGTCTGTTCACCAAAGAGTTGGAACTGGGGATGCTCCAGGGCGACATCGATTTTGCGGTTCACTCCCTCAAAGATTTACCGACCCGGCTGCCGGAAGGGCTGATGCTGGGCTGCGTCACCGAGCGGGAAGATCCCGCTGACGCCCTGGTGGTTCACGCCAAGCACCGCGACAAGCAAATTGATACCCTGCCGGAAGGGGCAGTCATCGGCACCTCGTCCCTGCGTCGCCTGGCCCAGCTGCGCCACCACTACCCCCATCTCGCTTTCAAGGATGTGCGCGGTAACCTCAATACCCGGCTGCAAAAGCTGGATAACGGCGAGTACGACGCCATCATTTTGGCGGTGGCGGGGCTGAAGCGAATGGACATGGGCGATCGCATCCACCAGGTTCTGCCCCCCGAAGTTTCCCTACACGCCGTAGGCCAGGGTGCCCTGGGCATCGAGTGCCGCACAGGCGATCCAGAGGTGCTGGCTCTGCTGCGATCGCTGGAGCACCGTCCCACCGCCCAGCGCTGCTATGCCGAGCGAGCTTTCCTGCGAGAGCTGGAGGGGGGCTGCCAGGTGCCCATTGGCGTTAACACCAGCCTGGATGGAGATACCCTGACGTTGACGGGCCTGGTGGCCAGCCTGGATGGGCAGCGTGTCATCAAGGACACGATCGCCGGGGCGGCAGCTGAGGCGGAGCGGTTGGGTACTGATCTGGCCCATCGCCTGCGTGCCCAGGGTGCCCAGGAAATCTTGGACGAGATTTTCGCTCAGATTCAGCGCAGCGGCGTAATTTAGCCCCGATTGCAGACAGACCTAGAGGGGGAGCAGTGAAAGCGGTTATCATCCATCGCTACGGCTCGGCGGACGTTTTGCAGTACCGGGAAGATGCTCCCATTCCCGCGATCGCCCCAGATCAGCTCCTGGTGCGGGTACGGGCCGTCAGCGTCAACCCGGTGGACTGGAAAGTGCGCCAGGGAATGTTCCAGTGGCTGCCGATCGCCAGCCTACCCCGCGTTCTTGGCTCCGACTTTGCCGGGGATGTGGTAGAGGTGGGGTCGCAGGTGCGGGCCTACCAGGTGGGCGATGCGGTGTACGGCTCCCTCAATCCCATCACAGGGGGCGGCTATGCGGAATTTGTGGCGGCTCCTGAAGGGGCGATCGCCCGCAAGCCTGCCATTGCCAACTACGAAGAGGCCGCCGCCATCCCCACCGCCGGACTGACGGCCCTCCAGGCCCTGCGGGACTATGGCGAACTCAAAAGCGGTCAGCAGGTGTTAATTAACGGCGCATCGGGGGGCGTGGGCACCTTTGCGGTACAGATTGCCAAGTCTTTGGGAGCGACGGTGACCGCAGTGTGTAGCGATCGCAATTTTGATTTAGTCCGCCGTTTGGGGGGCGATCGCACCCTCGACTACTCGCTGCGAGACTTCACCAAAGAGAGCGCCCGCTATGACGTCATTTTTGACGCTGCGGGCAAACGCACCTTTTCCGACTGCCGCAGCGCCCTCACCAGCGAGGGCATCTATGTCTCGACGCTGCCTAACCCCGACGTGATTTTCTGGAGCGGCGTCACCGCCCTGCTGCCGGGGCAAAAGGCCAAAATCATTCTGGTGCAGGTAAAAACCAGCGACCTGGTAGCGCTTAACAGTCTCATGGACGAGGGCAAGGTGCGGGTGATCATCGATCGCACCTATCCCCTTTCAGCCATTCAGCAGGCCCACCGGGATAGCGAAACCGAGCATACGGCGGGCAAGCGGGTCCTGACGGTTTAGCCGCCGCTAACCGGCGGAATCAGCACCACTTCGTCGCCGTTCTGCAATGGAGTCTCCGGGTCAACAAACTGGAGATTCACGCCAAAGCGAGTGACGTCGCGCCACTGCTCCAGCTGGGGGTGGTCGTTCAGGAGGCGATCGCGCACTTCCTTAACGGGCGTTCCTGGCGGCAGCTCCAGCACCAGCTCGGGGACGCCACAGGCTTCCTGGTAGGCGGCAAACAGCTTGACGGTGACCTGAATGTCCTGATTTTCCAAAATTCTCTCCCTACATGCGCTCCAGAACGGGAATGCCCAGCAGGGACAGCCCCAGCCGGATGGTGCGGGCCGTGAGGTCGGCCAGGATCAGGCGTGAGGTGCGCACGGGTTCTTCGGCCTGAAGGATGGGGCAGCGATCGTAGAACTGGTTGAACTTCTGGCTCAGCTCGAATAAATACTGGCAGAGGCGGTTGGGCAGCAAATCCTGGTCGATGGCGTAGAGCACTTCGTCGAGCTGGAGGATGTGTCTGGCCAGGGCCAGCTCTTCCTCCTCATCCAGGAGGATGGGGGCGTCGGTGCCCAGCTGCTCGAAGTCAATGCCGCCTTTGCGGCTGATGCCCTGCACTCGCACGTAGGCGTAGAGCATGTAGGGTGCCGTATTGCCCTGGAGAGCCAGCATGCGGTCGAGGCTGAAGATGTAGTTGCTGGTGCGGTTCTGGCTGAGGTCGGCGTACTTGATGGCGCTGATGCCGATGACTTTAGCCGCATGGTCGATGAAAGCTGCCGTTTCCTGCCGCCCCTCCTCCTGGAGGCGGGCTTCCAGATCGGCGCGGGCACGGGCGATCGCCTCGTCCAGCAAATCCTGAAGCCGCACCGCATCGCCAGAGCGGCTTTTCAGCTTCTTGCCGTCTTCCCCCAGCACGTTGCCGAAGGGGGCATGGACAAACTCCAAGTCGTCAGTGATCCATCCGGCCCGCTTGCCGATCTGGAAAATTTGGGCGAAGTGATTGGTCTGCTCGGCCCCCACGGGATACACCACCCGCTGCACCTGGTCTTCACTGACCCGGTGGCGAATGGCGGCCAGGTCGGTGGTGGCGTAGTTATAGCCCCCGTCGGATTTGCGAATGATCATGGGCAGGGGGTTGCCCTCCTTGTTGGTGAAGCCCTCCAGGAAGACGCACATGGCTCCCTGGTCCTCCACCGCCAGCCCCTTCTCCTCCAGCTCCTGCACCACGCCGGGGAGAAATGGGTTGTAGAAGGATTCTCCTCGAATCACCAGGGGCGACAGCCCCATCAGGTCAAAGATTTTCTGGTTGGTGCGGTTAGAGAGGTCGCAGACGATGCGCCAGGCTTTCAGGGTTTCCTCGTCCCCCGCCTGTAGCTCCACCACGGACTGGCGTGCCCTGGCCTGGAAGTCGGCATCGGCATCGAAGCGCCGCTTCGCCTGCCGGTAGAAAGTGGCCAGGTCGCCCAAATCCAGGTCGCCATCCTCCTTGAGGGCTTCCGGATAGGCTTCCCGCAGGTAGGCAATCAACATGCCGAAGGGCGTTCCCCAGTCCCCCACGTGGCTGAGGCGCAGCACCTCGTAGCCGAGGAACTCTAGAATCCGCGCCAGACATTCCCCCACCACGGACGGGCGCAGGTGGCCGACGTGCATTTCTTTGGCAATGTTGGGGCTGGGGTAATCGACAATCGCCCGTTTCGGCGGCTCAATGGGTGGCACCCCCAGGCGAGCGTCGGGCTGGATTTGCTTCAGCAGGCCGGCCAGATACTCCAGCTTCAGCCGCAGGTTGATAAAGCCAGGCCCCGCCACCTCCGGCGGTTCGCAGAGATCTGCCACATCCAGGTGGGCAACGATCTGGTCGGCGATCGCCCGTGGCTTTTGCTTCAGCGGCTTAGCCAGGGACATGGCCACATTGGCCTGAAAATCGCCAAACTTGGGATTACTGGCGGGCACTAGCACGGGATCGGTTCCAGCCAGCTCATCCCCGAAGGCGGCGATCAGCGCGCTTTGCAGGCGGTCTGTGAGCAGGGCGATGGTCGAATTCATAACACGGGGAGCCGTTAACGACGGTAGGGGAAGCAGGGCGCAACAAACCCCTTGCGATTATAAACGGTGCATCCCGCTCCCGGTGAATCTGGATTTTCTGAAGCGGGGTTGGGTGAGGGACGGGAGCCTGGATTATCCGCTGACCAATTTCAATCGCTGTCACACCCATACGGATCGTGCCCAGGGGACTTTGTATAAAGGGAGAGCTAGCGGATTTTTCGAGATTCAGCTAATTTCGGATAAACGCCACCCATCTGTCCCCCGAACCCAAACCACCATGTCGAACGACCCCATTTTGGTCCAGCTTAAATGGGAAGACCCCACCACGGGCGATGTCCACACGCCCTCGCTGAAATCGCCCATTGCCATTGGTCGAGAAACACCTCAGATGCCCGAGCAGTGGGGCGGCGAACCAGTATCACGCCTGGAGCTAGACCACAAGCAGGTGTCTCGCTACCACGCCCTGATTACGGTCGTCAATCGCCAGCTTTTTATTACAGATGAGAGCGCCAACGGCACCTTCCTCAATGGAAGGCGGGTGCTTCCCAAGGGGCAGTCCTTCACCAGCCAGGATACCCTGCGCATTGGCCCTTACAAAATTACCGCTGCCATTGTTCGCAGCCAGGGCAGCAATTCCACCGAGCTGAACCTGGAGCATAGCCAGGTGGCCGATTTGGCTGCACCTGCTAGCCCCAACACCCTGCTGATCTGGCTGGCGGGGGTGGCCATCCTGCTGTTGATGGGCCTGGGCACCTGGGGCATTATCAGCGTGCTGCTGGATCAGTCCCGTCCTCAACTAGAGCCAGAAACCTCTCATCAGTCTTTCCCCGTCCACCCCTCCTAACCCAACCCAGATATTCCCTTGAGACGGCATCGACTCCCACGGCTGAAGCGATGGACACGGCAGCTAAATCTGGCGCGATCGCCCGTCATTGGCAAAAAGCGCTCTCCGCGGTTGGGCCATCACTGGAGCTGGCTGGGGCCGATCCTGACCGCCCTGCTGGTGCTGCTCCTTACCATGGCAGGGTTGCCTGCCCAATCCCAGGGACTGCACGGGGCGGGTGGAGCGCCCGTGGTCGTCGATGGGCGGGTTGTCTTTGAAGTGAAGGACACAGGCACCATCACCGCTGAAGAGCGGGCCAGGTGGATTAATCAGGAGCTAGAGCAGGAGGTGCGATCGCCCCAGCCCGTTGACATTGTGGTAGCCCAAAAGGATGGCCTGGTTTACCTGGTGAACCTCTCCAGCCAGGTCAACCTGCGTAATCGCCCCGGTGATGGGGTGCTGATCACCGTCACCGAGGCAGATATCACCCCACCCCGGCAAAAGACCTACGAGCAGGCCGTGGTCTGGGCCAAACTCCTGGAAACGGCCCTACGGCGGGGGCAGCTCGAACGCCAGCCCAGCTATCTGCGGCGGGCGCTGGCCTACAGCGGTATTGTTTTTCTGGGGGCGATCGCCGTCCATTTAATGCTGCAGTTTGCCGGACGGGCGATCGCTCGCTATTTAGACCAGTGGCTGCGGCACAGCGCCCATTCCCTGAACCCCTGGGAGCGATCGCTGCGGCTGTTCTGGCAACTGGGCGTGCTGGGCATTCAGGCGGGGCTGTGGCTGACCGTAGGGTTTTACATCACTGACACCATCCCCCAGGCCCGGAGCTGGCGCTACAAAATCTACAATCTGCTCAATGCCCGCATTTTTGACCTGGGCAGCGGCAACTACTCGGCCCTGGAACTGCTGCTGTTTCTGGCCCTGGCGATCGCCCTCTGGTTTCTGGTGAGCGTGGTCGTTCGCCTGTTTCGGCTTTATGTGCTCAGTCGCGCTGGGGTAGAGCGGCGGGTGCAAGACATTCTCAGCGTGCTGCTGCAATACGCCCTCGCTTTTTTGGGGGTGATTATCCTGCTGCAGATCTGGGGCATTGATGTCAGCTCCCTGGCAATCCTGGCCAGCGTTTTGGGGGTGGGGCTGGGCTTCGGCGTTCAGAATATTACCAACAACTTCATCAGCGGCTTCATCATTACCCTGGAGCGCCCGGTGCAGGTGGGGGATTTTATTAACGTGGGGGAGCTGGTGGGCACAGTCGAGCGTATTGGTGCCCGCAGTACCGAAATTCGCACCCTCGACCAGGTGGCCATCATCGTCCCCAACTCCCGCTTCCTGGAAAATGAGGTGATTAACTGGAGCCACGGCGATCCGGTGTCGCGGCTGCACCTGCCCGTGGGGGTGGCCTACGGATCCAATATTGAGCAGGTGAAGCGGGCGCTGCTGGAAGCCGTCAAGCGCCACCCGGAGGTGCTGCTCCAGCCCCGCCCTGAAGTCTGGTTCCAGGGGTTTGGCGACAGCGCCCTTAATTTTGAGGTGCTGGTGTGGACTGGGGAACCCCGCAAGCAGTTTCGGGTCAAAAGTGATTTGTACTACGAGATTGAAGCCAGTCTGCGGCGCTACGACATCAACGTTCCCTTTCCCCAGCGGGATGTGCATCTGCGATCGCCCAACCTGGACGAGCTACTCATTACCCTCAAGCAGTCCCTAGCCAACGGCACCAATGGCCACCTGCCACCGTCCCCGTCCGTCCCTCCTCCATTGCCTGCCAACTGGCTGGCCAACCTCAATCTCGCAGCCCTGGTGGACGCCATGCAGGGAGACGGGGGTGTGCAGGTGGGCGATCGCCGCTACCGTTTCAACATCTATCCCATCTGCTTTACGGGGGGAGAGGCGGTAGAATGGCTGGTGCAGCACCGGGGATACACGCGGGAAGAGGCCATCGGCGCTGGCCAGGTGCTGCTCGACCAGGGCTTCATCCATGCGGTCACTGAAGCATCTGGCTTTCAAGACGGGTATTACTTTTACCGCTTTGACCGCGACGAGCAGCAGCTCGCCCAACGGGAGGGCTGGCAAAAAGATAGTGTTCATCAGGGCATCACAGACCAGGATCTCGCAAATCAGGATCTCGCAAATCAGGGCATCGCAAATCAGGGCATCACGGGTCAGAGTCGGACGAATCAGGGCAGGGGCCAACTGGATGGTGCCCCTCCAGACGACGTGTCCCAGGGTAGCGGCTTTCAGGGTACCCTAACCCAGGCTGATGCGGCTCCCCATCCAACACCTTAAGCTTTCCACGGTGTAACAACCTGCTCTCTCCTGTTTTCTCGCTTCCTTGTTTCACTTTTAAGATTTTCCGCCTCAGACGATTCGGTACAGCGTATATGGCACTGAACTTCCTTCGGTCAATTTGGACGGGATCGGATAAACCCCTCGGTGGACGCTACCAACTGGTGGCCTGCCTGGGGGAAGGCGGCTTTGGGCAAACTTTCCGTGCCCAGGATTTGCATTTGCCGGGACAGCCCCTGTGTGTGGTCAAACAGCTCAAGCCCCAGGTGAAAAGCGCCCAGGATCTGCTGGTGGCCCGCCGCCTGTTTGATACGGAGGCCAAAGTTCTCTACGAGCTGGGCAACCATCCCCAGATCCCTCGGCTGCTGGCCCACTTTGAAGACAATCAAGAATTCTACCTGGCCCAGGAATTAATTGAGGGGCACCCCCTGTCGGATGAGCTGACTACCCCCAACCGCTGGAGCAATGCCCAGGTGGTGGCCCTGGTGGGGGATATCCTGGGGACGCTGGCCTTTGTCCATCAAAATCGCGTCATCCATCGCGACATTAAGCCGTCAAACCTGATTCGTCGCCAGCGGGACAACCGCATCGTGCTGATTGATTTTGGGGCTGTCAAGCAGGTCAGCACCCAGTTTGTTTCGGCGAATACGGGCATCACCCACACCATTTCCATCGGTACCCACGGCTACATGCCCAACGAGCAGCTCGCTGGTACGCCCCAGTTTAGCAGCGACATTTACGCGGTCGGCATGATTGGCATTCAGGCACTGACGGGACGACATCCCAAGATGCTGGCGGCGGATCCGCGTACTGGCGAAATCGACTGGCATCGCCACGCCCCCCAGGCCCATGCAGGCTTGCGCGACGTTTTGGACAAGATGGTGCGCTACGACTTTCGCTCCCGCTACATCACGGCGGCAGACGCCCTGGCAGATTTGCAGGCACTGCCGGAGTCCCTGAGTCAGGCAATTCCGCCAATTGTAGGCTTTGCCCCACCTGAGCCATCCGAGTCTGGGGAACCGCAGGCGAAAATCTCCCTGCCGCCCCCCCCGCCTCCGGTGCTGCCCCTCACCCAGCCCGAAGCCAATACCCTGCCCTACACCGAGCCTGCCCCCTCCCAGTCTGAAACCAGCCCCCCCTCCCAATCGGAACTGCCCACCCCTGGCCTTTCCCAGACCCATCCTGCCCCGCCCGTTCCCGCTCCCCCGGTTGCCGGTCCATCCCAGCCCAGGCCAACGCTGCCGCTGGTTGGTCGGCCAGCCGGTGTTTCCCTCTCCCGCTCGTTTTCCCCCTCCCGGTCTCGGCCATCCATCCACACCCATCTGGTGCCGTCCCGTTCCACACTGCCCAAGGCGGCGATTCCTGCTGGGGCGATCGCCACTCTCCTGGCCCTGGGGTTGGTCACCTGGCGGGCCTGCACTCCGGCAGGGATTGTCTCTAACAACCAGACCCTTTCGACTAGCCAGCCTGCGGATGCTACAGATGCCCCCCGTGATGCCGCACCTGATTCCCCACCGGCCACGGATCCATCCGCCACGGATCCATCCGCCACTGACCCACCGGCCACAGAACCGCCTGCAGGGCCTCCCCTGGCAGAGCGGCTGCAGCGAGCCAAGGAACTGCGGGACGGCCTGCAGTACGCCCAGGCCCTGGCCATATACGACGAGGCGATCGCCCAGGACGACACCTCTGCCGATGCCCACGCGGGACGCTGCTACAGCCTCAACCGGCTGGGGCGCACTGAGGAGGCGATCGCCTCCTGCGATCAGGCACTAGCCCTCGACCCAAACAATGCCCAGGCCCTCTGGAGTAAGGGCTATGCCTACGATCAGCAAAAGCGCCATCAGGAGGCCCTCACCCTCTATGACCAGGCCCTCGCCATTGATCCCAATTTTGCCGAAGCCTGGAGCAACAAGGGCACGGCTCTCCTGCTTTTGCAGAACTCCGAGGCGGCCCTTGTTGCCTTCGACCGGGCTGTGGATCTGGATCCCGAACTGGCGGAAGCCTGGAACAACCGGGGTGCTGCCCTGTGGAACCTGCGCCGCTTTAATGAAGCCGTAGACTCCGTCGATCGCGCCCTTGCCATCCGTCCCGACTATGCCGATGCCAATACGCTGCGGCAGGAGATGCGCAACCGGCTGGGGCGATAGTGGGGCACTGAGGAGATCTTCGGAGAAAAATTGACCCTCGGTTAAACGGTGGTAGGGGCAAATGGCCCTTTGCCCCTGCGTCGTCGGGGAGGATCATCTTTGGCAATCACCAAAGCCCCTCTTTCGGGTAAGTATAGCCCTACGGGCTAAGGTTTGAGTGTGGAACCCCCGCGACGCGGGGGTTCCACACCTCTTAAGTGTCCTAACGCGAAAGCGTAGCGCTATAGAACTGCATTGAAAAACGAAGGTTAGAAAACCAGGGCGCTTCCCCGGTTTTCTAGCACGAATTTAATTGTGCCGACCTGCTCATACACAGAAATGGGCCTGACCGAAACAACGTCAGACCCATTCCCCAATGGTCGAAATTAACTAACTTTTCTCGATCAAACTAACGACTACACTGTGCGTAACGGAGATAGACAGTTAGCGATTGACTAAGGGTGGACATCGTAACCTGTAGCATCTCGCGGGGATAGATATCTAAAACCTCTATAGGAGGTTAGAGAGCTTAGGCAGGTAGCTTGGCAATGATTGACCAAACTCCTTAACCAATGGTGATGAGATTCTGGTTCCTCAGCGAATTGCCACAGTCGGCTTTAGCAGGAGGCACGGGCTTCAGCCACAGGAGTTGAGTCATTGGTTTCTTAATGACTTGTGCCTTGTTTATTAACCTACCATTAACCCTCGAAAGGGGTGAGGAGATGTCAGAAAAGTTTGCGTTGCGTGATGAGTTGCAACAGTACCCTTAACAAAACTTTGCCACAGCCGTGCCATCCTCCTCAACGTAACAATGCTGTCCACGTCACGGGGCCAACGATGCCGTCAGGGTTGAGGCTGAAGTTACGCTGTGCCGCTTTCACTGCCGCTTCGGTTTGTGGGCCAAAAATGCCGTCGATCGGCCCATTGTAAAAGTTAAGCGCCCGCAGCCGCTCCTGCAGGCGGGCAACGGCTGGCCCCCGCATGCCAGGACGCAGAATGGGCAGGGTCACTTCCTGGGGAGCCGTCGAGGCGGGGGGGGTGGAAGCAGGCCGGGACGGAGGGGGCGTCGGGGATGCCGCAGGAGCGGGCGAGGTGGTGGGAGTTGGGGAGGTGGTGGGAGCGGGGGAGGTGGTGGGAGCGGGGTTCGTTGAGGCAGGCTGGGCAGCGGGCGGCGTAGGGGCGGTGGCCGATGGGCTGATTTGGGAGGGCAGGGGGAAGAGGCGCTGCCAGGTGCTTGGCCCGACGACGCCATCAACCGTAATCCCCGCTGCCGCCTGAAATTGGCGGACGGCAGCCTCTGTAGCCGATTGATAAATGCCGTTCACTTCCCCGGAATAAAACCCCAGGAGGGCGAGGACGGCCTGGAGTTCCTGCACGGCAGATCCCTGACTGCCCATCCGCAGGAGGCGATCGCTTTCTGTAAAGGAGCGGGGAGTGGTTACGGCGGTAGGCAGCGGTTCCCTGGCCTGGGCGATCGCGGGCAACGGCAGGAACGCCCATCCCCCGACTATCAGCCCCACCAGTATCCTAAAACTGGCGCTCCCAAACCTGGCGCTCCCAGGGATGCGCTCTTTTCGAGGAAAGCGGCGCGGGTGATAGCGTTCCGTCGTCAAAGAGCAAGAGGAACAGCCCCCCCTGGAGAAGAAAGCACGGATTTCCAGGGATGGGGAACCCAGAGACTGGGACGTTAAGGTAGCAGTGGAAAAGGCGTGAACCATAGAGGTGCGGTGGCGGTTGGACAAATGGAGAAGACACAGATCCGGGCACCGATTCCGGAGTGGATCACCCGATGGTCGGGCCATTGGCGTTCTGTGGGGCGACATGGAAAACGGGGTTAACCGGTTGAATGCTCAAGACCCTACCATATCTTGGGGCGGTTCTAGGAATGGGCTAGGCCGGATTTGGGTGCGGATCATCAACAGGTGCTTAGGGCCGTGAATTTAACAAGGCGAAATTCCTGGAGTGGGGACATGGAATTTCATGCCCCTACAGGTCGGGTAATTACTCAAGCACCATTCAGTACATCTTGTGGAGGGAGGTGTCCCCCGACGGGTTGCACACTCCCAGGGAAATAAATTGATTTAACTGCTTAACTACATAGATATGGAACGTTCATTGCTAGATCAGTTTCGAGGGGCGATCGCAGGAGCCGTTTTGGGTTTGGCACGGCAGCCATCCCCCTACGGCTGGATCGAGCGATTCTCGCTAGATGGGGAACCCAATTGGGAGCGATCGCCCCAGCCCATCCCCCAACCTTCATCCCCTGGCCAGCGGATCAGGACAATTCTGCACGATCTCACCCACGCCCTGATCCATCATCAGGATGCCTTAACCGTGGTGGAGTCCCATGGACAGGCGCTGACTGAACGCTTCACCGCCCCTGATGAGGTGGCCCTGGCCCTCCTGCCCGTTCTCCTGTTCTGGCATGATGAGCCGCAGCGGTTGCGCCATTACCTCCATCCGCTGGTGGCGGCGATCGCCCCACCGTCCTGCCTGGAATCGGTGCTGCTGATCGGACAGACCCTTTCCCACCTGCTTACCTCATCGCTGACCCCTCCCCAGCTTGTGCCCCAGCTCATGGCGCAGCTTCACCTGAATCCAGAAACTTCCCATTCAGAGACATCGCCGCTCGGTCAGCAGCTTCGCCAGATCCAAACCTGGCTGGAAACGTCGCCTGGACTGGCGGGGGCATTGGCATCAGGGCGATCGCCCCAACCCGTGTCACCTGCCCCGCCGCTGGCCCAGGAGCCAGACTCCTGGCCGACGGTGCTGGCCCTGTACAGCTTTCTCTGCACACCCGATGACTTCAAGCTGAGCCAGCAGCGCATCAGCACAGCCCTCGCCCCCGGTGGACCTAACCCCTCGGTTGCGGGGCTGGTGGGGGCGCTGGTGGGAGCCTACCGGGGAGATAGGAGCCTGCCCCTGGAAGGACATCGGGCGCTGGCGATCGCGGCGAATCACGGTCTGGATATCCGTCGCCTGGCGACCCAACTGTTTGCTGCCTGGGCTGGGGTGCATCAACCCCAAATGCTAGCCTCTTCCGATTGGGCCGTTTCAGTCAGCGCGATCGCCCCGGCACTGCGGCCCCTGCCTGGCCTGGTGGATAATTCTCTACTCGACGATCGGCCTTAGCTATACTATTCTCAGAAAAGCCGACAGCGATTTTCGGTGGTGTGCGCAGTCTGTCTTCGTAACTCGATGTTCCTGCCCGTGACGTGTCTGCCTTCGGTCTCATGGTCTAGTTAGTCTAGCGGTTGGTGACGTGATGAAATCGTTTCGTTCGTTGACACAGCACGTAGATCAGTGGTGGCGATCGCAGTCGAGTGGGCTGTCCCAGCGCCTAAGCCCTTCGGCGTCATCCAGCACATCCGAGCGTCGGCAGCCCGCTGGTCAGAAGGCAGTTGCCAAATTGAAGGCTGAGCCATCCCTGTCGCTCAGCTCACAGCCCCTCTCAGATTATCAGTCGGCGTCCTCCCAGAGGGGAACGGGTCACCAAATTCCTAAGAAATCACGAAACATCTATTCATCCTCCATTCTGCTAACGGTGGTGGTGGCGTCCCTCACCAGCGCCATTGGCTACCGTCTGTACAATGAGCCAAAGCTAGACGTAGGAACGATTGCGCCCCAAACTCTGCGGGCACCCCAATCGGCGGTGGTAGAAGACGAGGTCACCACCCAGGCACGGCGAGAAGCCGCCAGCAAAGGAACAATTCCCATCTTGATGATCGATCCAACGGTCAACCAGAGGATTTATCAAACTTTTCAGCGATCGCTCGATCGGGCCGATGAGTTGCGCAAGCAGGCCGGAGCCTTTCCCTTTATAGAAACCTCTATTCTGTCAACCGCGACCCAAAACTACCTCCGGCAGGCCAGTGAGGCTGAGTGGCGCAGCACCGTTGCGGCATTAGAGGGGGCTGCAACCGATCTGCCCTTGTCGATGCCAGATCCCAGCGGAGAAGCCAGCTCTTCAGACAACCCGGATGCCAGCCAAGCTTCCCAGCAGTTGGCCATTATTGAGCTGCAGGCCTATCAGCGGGTGGCCTCGGCAGACGATTTTTCGGCCCTCAAGCAGCTCATCATTCGTGCCAGACAGCGCTACAACGTTGCCGTTGTTGGAATTTCAACCACCTCGGTTAACAAACCCGACAACATCTACGATGCTACCCTCCTCCAGCTTCCCGATAGCGTTTGGGAAGAGACAAAAATCGGTATGCGCCACGCCCTGGAGGGCATTCTGACCCAGGGCATTTCCCCAGGGCTGCCCAACGACCTGATTCGCGCGGCAGTTCGCTTCCAGCTCAATGAAGAAGTGCCCCGTTCCGCCGTGCTCCTGGCCACCAACATTCTGGCGTCGGTCATTAAGCCCAACCTGATAGAAGACCCAGAGCAAACGCGCCTCTTTGCCGAGCAGGCCGCCGAAGCGGTTGAGCCAGAACTGGTAGAGGTGCGTCGGGGAGAGGCCATCGTTGAAGCGGGCGACACCATTGACCAGGCTCAATTTGTCTTGCTGGATCACTTCAATCTGAGTCGGCGGGGCATCGATTGGGTAGGGCTGGTAGCTTTCGCCGGGATTGTCACCCTCTCGGTAGGCGTGTTTCTGGTGGCCGAGCGGCGGTTTCGACCCCATTTGCGCCGCCGTGATCACATCCTGATTGTCCTGCTGACGCTGACCACCCCCCTGGTGATAGCCCTGAAGCTGCCCTCCACTAACCTCCCGGCCCTTGGTCTGCTGGTAGGGAGCTTTTACGGCTCGGCCCTGGGGCTGACGGTGGTGGGGCTGTTGAGCGTGGTGCTGCCCATTGGCATGGATGTTGTGTGGACCCAGTTTGTGGCCAGCGCTGCCAGTAGCCTGGTGGGCACCCTGCTGGCCGATCGGTTGCGATCGCGCGAAGAACTGGCCATGCTGGGTGGAGCGGTGGGCATTGTCCAGGGGCTGGTCTATCTGATCCTCAGCCTCATCCTCAGTACAGCCTCCAGTCCCGTGTGGTTTGTTGTGCTTACAGCCGCTCTGGTGCAGGGCTTAATGGGCGTGGCCTGGAGCATTGTGGCCCTGGGGGTGAGCCCCTACCTGGAAAACCTGTTTGACCTGGTTACGCCGATTCGCCTGGTGGAGCTGTCCAATCCCAACCGCCCCATGCTTAAGCGCCTTGCCTCCGACGCACCCGGTACCTTCCAGCACACCCTATTTGTGGCCAGTCTGGCAGAGGCCGCAGCCCGCGAGCTGGGCTGCAATGTCGAGCTGGTTAGGGCCGGGACGCTCTACCACGACGTTGGTAAGATGCACGACCCCCAGGGGTTTATTGAGAACCAGATGGGGACGACCAACAAGCACGATATTATTAATAACCCCTGGAAAAGCGCCAATATTATCAAAAAGCACGTTTCGGAAGGGCTGGTGATGGCCCGCAAATGCCGCTTACCTGGAGCCATCCAGGCATTCATCCCCGAACACCAGGGCACCATGCTGATTACCTACTTCTACTACCAGGCTCAGCAGTGGGCCAAGGAAGACCCCAGCATTGTGGTGCGGGAAGAAGACTTTCGCTATGACGGCCCCATCCCCCAGTCGCGGGAGACGGGCATCGTCATGCTGGCCGACTCCTGCGAAGCGGCGCTGCGATCGCTCAAAGACGCCACCCACGAAGAAGCCCTGGCCATGGTCAACCGCATCCTCCGTGCCCGCTGGCAAGATCAGCAACTGGTTGACTCGGGCCTCACCCGACCAGAAATGGCCCGCATTGCCGAGATTTTTGTGCGGGTCTGGCAGCAATACAACCACAAGCGCATCCCTTACCCCAAAGCGGCGATCGCCCCCCAACCGTCCCCCGTTTCCTCTTGACAGGGGCGCGCCATGAATTCTGCGTAGCCTGCGCCCTGTGGAACTAAGGGCCGCCATCGAGCATGTCGTTGGCCTGCACGCCGTAGTTTTCTTGAGCCGCCGCGATCGCCCGCAAAGTTTCTGGCCCCAAAATGCCGTCAATGGCTCCCGTGTAGTAACCCTGATCCCGCAGCCGCTGCTGAATGGCGACGACACTGGCCTGCCCCGCTGGCAGCGAGCTGGCTACCTGGGGCGGTAGGGACGGAGGCAGATTTGCTGGCGTCAGGGGAGGCGTGGGGGGCACGGGGGGGGCCGCCGTTACCAGCGGTGGCGGCTCAACGGGACTGGGGCTGGGCGATTCGACGGGGGCCTCTGGGGAGGCGTTGACAGTAGCCGGGGGCGGTGCCGAGCGGGCCGTGGCCGTATTGTTGAGGGCGGCGGCGGTGGCTGGCCCCACAATGCCATCGGCAGTTAACCCCTGCGATCGCTGAAACGCCATGACAGCGGCTTCCGTGCGGGCACCATAGTCACCGTCGATATTGCCCTGGTAGTAGTTGAGGGCTTGAAGGCGGCGCTGCAGATCCGCCACGGCGCTGCCCGTTTCTCCCCGCTCCAGCAGGCCATCATTGGGGTCGGGTCGGGCCGATGCGGGGGTGGCGCTACGCTCCAGGGCCGCCTGGGTGCTGGCCCCAGCAATGCCGTCTACCCGCAAGCCCCGAGCACGCTGAAAATCCCGGACGGCAGATTCTGTCAATTCGCCAAAGTAGCCAGAAATGGGGCCATCGTAGTAGCCCGCATCCCGCAGGCGGGTTTGCAGCCGCGATACGGCATCGCCGCGATCGCCCAGGGCCAGCAGATTGGCATCGCCACCCGAGGCCGAAATCCGCCCCTGTCGCAGGGCCGCGGTGGTAGAGGCCCCCACAATGCCATCGGGGTTCAACCCCCGGTCAGTTTGAAAACGGATTACGGCAGCTTTGGTCAATTCGCCAAAATAGCCGGAAATGGGGCCATCGTAGTAGCCCAGCTCCGTTAACCGCCGCTGCAGCTCTTCAACGAGGGCACCGCTGTCCCCTTCTTCTACGACTAGGGATCCCGTTTGCTGGCTGAGGTAGAGGGGGGAATGGGAATTGGGGACGAGGAGCGAGGCGGACGGAGCGCCTGAACGGTCAGACTGCGCCGAGAACGGAGCCGCCGCGACGGCACACTCGACCGCACCGAGGAGGGCCATGCCTGCGATCGCCCCCGAGATGCCCCAATGCTTCAACCTGGGATGGAGTGCGGTATGACGCGAGAGCGGTACGGAAAAGGTTAAAACCATCATGGTGTTTGGCAATGCCTCTGGCTGAGAACGGTCGAAAAACTGAACACGGAACTTGGCTGATATTTTAGGCGATCGCTCCGGAATCAGAACAAAAACTTTGCAAGATTTTTTTAATTCTACGGGTTGAACTACGGTGGCCAGGTCAACAAAATTACTGTGTTAGGGGTTCAAAAAAACCGGGCATTCTGAGTTTGGTCGTGTGAATCAGTTGAGATATAAAAGCATTCCGGAACCCCGTACCTCCTCCGAAAGTTGGTATCCATTACTTCTGGGGCGATCGCATCTCGCTACAGCCGACCCATCTACAGGCAGGTAACCACTCACAGAAATACCAGGGAAACTCATGTCAACCATATTGACTGAACCGTTGGAGACGATCCCCAATGACCAGGGGGGCTTCTTGATGCTCGGTTCTGAAAACCAGGCCAATAGCTTTTCCGGCTCTGCCCAATCCGACGAAATCGTCGGCGGCAACAAAGACGACACTTTCTTTGGGCTAGGGGGCGAAGATACCATTTTCACAGCGGAAGGGGACGATGAAGTGTACTCCGGCAAGGGAGATGACATTGTCGAATCCGGCCCCGGTGACGACCTGGTGCGCGGCAACACGGGCGACGATACGGTGAATGCAGGTACCGGAAACGACACAGTGTTTACTGGCAAAGGGGATGACACCGTTGATGGGGGCGACGGCAATGACGTAATCCGCACCGGACAGGGTAGTGATGTCATTAAGGCAGGTCGTGGTAACGACAATGTTGGTGGTGGCAAAGGCGACGATGTCGTTGATGCGGGTGCAGGCAACGACCTGGTCAAGGCTGGCAGCGGTAATGACCGAGTGAGTGGTGGGCAGGGAAATGACAACCTCCAGGGGGGCAAAGGCGATGATAGGTTAAGCGGCGGTGACGGTCGCGATCGCCTGGAAGGCAATAGTGGCAATGACATCCTCAACGGCAATGGTGGCAATGACATCCTGCTGGGGCAGCGGGGCAACGATACCCTCAAAGGCGGCAGCGGCGACGATGTGCTGGAGGGCGGCCAGGGCACGGACACCCTGACCGGTGATCAAGGTCGAGATACCTTTGTTTTTAACTTTGAAAGCTTTGATGGTCAGACGGATCGGGTGCAGGACTTCAATGTCGGAGATGACATTATTCAAGTCCTGGGCACCGGGTCAAATGACGACGTGCGCTATGATGCCGCCACCGGAGAGGTGTTGGTGAACGACGTAGTCATTGCCAAGCTCAGCCCCAATTTGAACTTAACAGACGATAATTTCGAGCTATTTTAAGTGCTAGTGAGCCATTTGCTTTGCTCTCAGCCATTTCGCTCTCACCCCAAATCCCGCTCTGGGAGAGGGGTTTGGGGCTTTGAAACAAGCGATCCGTTCTGGCTCCCCTTTTCCCATCAAGGGAGAAGGGGCTGGGGGATGAGGGCAAAGGCAACCTTTATGTCAAAGGACTCGCTAGTTGCTGGATGTGATTGCTGGATGTAATTGCTGGATGCGCTACCATGCCCCGTTTGCCCGTCGTTGAGCCTGACCAAGCTTTCCCCACGCCCTTACCCCCTGCTGCCGACGACTACTATTCCCTGGGTGTCACGCACCATCGGCGAGGTCATTGGGATGAGGCGATCGCCTGCTATCAACAAGCCCTTGCCCTTGACGATGCCCATGCCGCTGCCCATTACAACCTGGGGGTGGTGCATGACCAGCGGGGTGAAACGGGGGAGGCGATTGTGTGTTATCAACGGGCGATCGCCCACGCCCCCAACTACGCTAAAGCTTTAAGCAATCTGGGCTGTGCCCTGGCCAAGGTCGGTCAACTCGACCAGGCCATTGAGCTTTACGAACAGGCCACCGCCCGCAACCCTACCTGGGCCACCCTGCACAACAACCTGGGGCAGGCGCTTTCAAGAAAGGGAGAAACAGCAGCGGCGATCGCCTCCT
>JAYKGU010000062.1:0-65717 GCA_035285585.1 Synechococcales cyanobacterium | reverse complement strand
CCAAAATCCAAAATCCAAAATCCAAACCTCCCCCCTCCCCCCAAAGCCCACTACCAATTCTCCCAAACCCCCGAATACCTTGCCCTCAAACATGACTTGCAGCGGGTCGAGACGATGGGCAACCCCTTCTTTACCCTTCACGACGGCATCGCCAGGGACACTACCCATATCCAGGGGCGATCGCTCGTCAACTACTCCAACTACAACTACTTGGGGCTGTCCGGTGATAGTCGGGTGACCCAGGCGGCACAGGACGCGATCGCCCAGTACGGTACCTCCGTTTCCGCCAGTCGGGTGGTATCCGGCGAGCGACCGATTCATCGGGATTTGGAAGGGGCGATCGCCCAGTTTTTGGGCACGGAAGCCTGCATTGCCTATATTGGCGGCCATTCCACCAACGTCACTACCATCGGCCATCTCTTTGGTGAGAAGGATTTGATCCTGTATGACGCCCTCAGCCACAACAGTATTCGGGAAGGCTGCAAGCTGTCGGGAGCCACGCTGATGGAGTTTCCCCACAACGATGGGCAAGCTTTGGAGCAGCTTTTACAGGCGCATCGCCCCCACTTTGAGAAAGTCCTGGTGGCGGTCGAGGGCATCTACAGCACCGATGGCGATCTGGCCCCCCTCCCAGACTTCGTACGGCTTAAAACTCGCTACTACACTTTTCTGCTGGTGGATGAAGCCCACTCCATTGGTGTGCTGGGGCAGCACGGACGGGGCATTGGGGAGCATTTCGGTATCACTCCCGAGGACGTAGATCTGTGGATGGGTACCTTCAGCAAGTCCTTTGCGAGTTGCGGTGGCTATATTGCAGGCTCCCATGCTTTGGTGGAGTATTTGAAGTACACGGCTCCTGGCTTTGTGTTTAGCGTGGGAATGTCTCCTGCCAATGCGGCGGCAGCCCTGGCGGCCCTGCGGGTAATTGAGGCGGAGCCAGAGCGGGTAGCTCAGGTTCAGGCGCGATCGCACCTGTTCCTCACCCTGGCCCAGAGCAAAGGTTTGAACACCGGAGCCAGCCATCAATCGCCCATCATTCCGATTATCGTGGGCGAACCGTACAAGGCGGTGCAATTGTGTCAGGCACTGTTTCAGCGGGGTATTAATGTGCAGCCGATGATCTATCCGTCTGTGCCCTACAATGCTTCGCGGCTACGCTTCTTTGTGACCTCGGCCCACACCGAGGCGCAGATTCGTTGGACAGTGGATACCATTGCGGAGGAACTGACGATTTTGGAGGCAATGGGTGCACCGCACGGGCCAGCCACCGCCGCCCCATGAACGCGCTCCGCTCCTACCGACTGGTGGCCATCCCCGGTGAAGGCATTGGCCCGGAAGTGGTGGATGCCTGCCTGACCATCCTGCATCACGTTGCCGGGAAGTATGGCTTCACGGTGACGGTTGAGCAGGGATGGCTGGGTGTTCCCGCCCAGGAGCGGTTTGGCACACCTTTGCCCCAGGAAACGCTACAGATGTGTGAGGGTGCAGACGGCATTTTGTTTGGAGCCGTTACCCAGGGGGGCTTGCTGGAGCTTCGCCAGCACTTTGATCTGTTTGCCAATTTGCGTCCGGTGCGTCCGTCGCCCCATCTCCAATCCGTTTCCCCTATCAAGGCCGAGCGCCTGCAGGGGGTGGATATTTTATTTGTGCGGGAATTGGTGGGTGGCATTTACTTTGGCCCGTCTGGCAGGGGCACCAATGACCAGGGGGACTACGGCTACCACGCCATGCACTATGGGGACTGGCAGATTCGCCGCATTGCGCGGGTCGCCCTGCAGCAGGCTCAACAGCGGCGGCAGCACCTCACGGTGGCCCACAAGGAAAACGCCCTGCCCCATCTGCCCTGGACGCGACTGGTGCGGGAAGAAGCTCAAGCCTTCCCAGGCATTACCGTTGAGCCGATGCTGGTAGATAACCTGGCGATGCAGTTGGTGATGCGGCCCCAGGACTTTGATGTGGTGCTGGCTGGGAATTTGTTTGGAGACATTTTGAGTGATTTGGGGGGGGCGATCGCCGGTTCCATCGGTCTCCTGGGTTCCGCCAGCCTCAATGCCCTGGGCTTTGGCCTGTATGAAGCCATCCACGGCACTGCGCCCGATATTGCAGGCAAGGGCATCGCCAATCCCCTAGGGACTTTGGCGGGGGTGGTACTGATGCTGCAACAGTGGGGAGAAGCCCAGGCGGCCCAGCATCTGATGACCACCCAGGCAGCACTCTTGGCCCAGGGCTACCGCACCGCCGATCTCTATTCTTCAGGAAATGCCTCCCAGCCCCATGAACGGTTAGTCACCACCGCTGAGCTGGTGGCGTTGTTTTTACAGCACTAGTCCGGCAATGCTAGCGGCTGTATCCGCGATAAAAGATAGGATGGGCGATCGCCAACTGCAGGGTGCGGCGGCGATGTGCGACCATAGGTGAGAAGCATTGATCCCCTGCTACGGCATTCATTCCTTTTGAAGCAACCGTCGGAGTCTACCCGTGAATTTGTCATCCCTATCGGACCTCAGCTTTTTTCGAAACCTGCGTGCGGGCAATCGCCAATTTGCGGTCATTGGGCTGGGGCGCTTTGGGCGGGCCGTCTGTCAAACCCTCCACCACCTCGGCTATGAGGTTCTGGGGATTGACTCCGACGAAACCCTGGTCACGCGGGTTCTGTCAGACCAACTGGCGGCCCACGCGCTGCAGCTCGATTCCACCAACCCCAACGCCCTGGCGGAGGCCGGAGTTTACGACTTTGATACCGTGATCGTGGCGATCGGCAATTACATTCAGGAAAGTATTATTACCACGCTCAATGTCAAGGAAGCGGGGGTGCCCTACATCGTAGCTAAGGCATCTTCAGAAATTCACGGTAAGCTCCTGCGGCGGGTGGGAGCGGATAAAGTGGTGTTTCCAGAACATGAAACGGGGTGTGCGCTGGCGCGATCGCTCACCCGTCCCGAAATTCTCGATCGCTTCGAGCTAGACCCTGACCACAGCATTGTTGAACGCATTGTTCCCGCCGAATTTGACGGCAAAACCATTGCCGAACTGGAGCTGCGACGCACCTACGGCCTCAGCATTCTGGCGATTAGCAGCGAGCAGGGCAGCGAAAAGTTTGAAATTAACCCCAGCCCGGTGATGCGGTTGAGAAAAGGAGCGGTCATGGTGGTGATTGGCACAAATCGGAGCATCGATCAGTTGCCCGATTGAGGCGATCGCCCTGGTTCCCTGGCTTTCAGTAGAATTTTCATAAAAGTTTTGCCAGCCCCCGATACGGTATCAGGAGAGTATACCCGGTTCTAGCGGGTACGCTCGCCAAGCCCGTACTCAAAAATACACATAGGGGGAACCCGATGGCCAGTAAAGTGCCCAGTAAAGTGCTTAGCCAATCGGCGGTCAGCAAAACCGTCCGCCAGTACAAAGTTGGGGCGATGGCGATCGCCCTGGGTGGTCTTGCCGTCCTGATCACCGCCGCCCGCTCCGTGGTCACCATCCCCACAGGCATGGTTGGGGTGGTAGAAACCCTGGGCAAAACCTCGGCCACACCGCTCTCGCCAGGGATCCACTTCCTGGGGCCAACCGCCAGCGTCACCCACTTCTCCACACGGCTTAAAGACATTAAAGAGCGCATCGAAGTCACCTCCAAAGACGGATTGGCCTTTGAACTCGATGTCAGCCTGCAATACCGCCTGAATCCCCAGCAGGCAGCGGTTATCTATGAGCAAATTGGCCCCGACGAGCAGGAAATTATCATCGCCCGCTTCCGCTCTATCGTACGGGAAGTGACTGCCCAGTATCCCGTTGAGGCGGTCTATTCCAGCAAGCGGCGAGAGGTGGCCACCCAGCTCCGTGCCCGCATGGGCGAACAGCTCGCCCCCCTGGGCTTTGCCGTAGAAGAAACGTTGCTGCGGGAGGTCATCCTGCCCGAGTCGCTACAGGCGGCGGTGGAGGAAAAGCTCAAAGCCGAGCAGGAAAGCCAGCAAATGGCGTTTGTGCTGGAGCGAGAGCGTCAGGAGGCAGAACGCAAGCGGATTGAAGCCCAGGGTACCGCCGACGCCCAGCGCATTATCACGGAGGGAATGACAGATCAAATGCTACAGCTTCGAGCGATCGAAGCAACGGAGGCGTTGGCGGCTTCCCCTAACACCAAGGTGCTGATTGTGGATGGCGGCAGTGGCGGTTTACCTATCAGCTTTCGGTTGGATGACAGTGACCCCAGGGTGACGCCCTAAACGTTATTCCTGTTAGGTCACTTGCTCTGCTGCCATTTCGCCCTCACCCCAAGCTCCTCTCCCGAGCGGGAGAGCGGCTTTGAAACAGGCAATCTGTTCTGGCTCCCCTTCTCCCATTAAGGGCTGGGGGATGAGGGCAATGTCCGGCGTCTGGGTCAGGCATCCTGTGGAAAATACGTAGAAGCCTGAATTGACGAAATACAGGCTAGAAACCCGCCTGGACGCCCAAAACTTAACAGTGTCTTTACTGAATAAAGCACTACTTTTATCAGCGCTTCACAACTTAACTATTTATTTGCTGAGAACATATAAGTACCCGTGCAACCTCAACTTGAATCTGCTCATTCCGCCAGGAATGTTTTCAGACAGGTGATAATACTGGCGATCGCTCCGATAACTGCTCGAAAGTCCATTTGAAAAGTTTTTCTGGGTCATAAAGCTGGCCCAATCCGCTTTAAATTTTCTTTAAAGATAGGATTTTGGCTTTGATTTCCCCTCCCCTTCCCAAATTTCCAAGGGGAAGCGGGGAAATTTGTTGATGCTTACAAAATGCAATCAACCGCTTTTCAAACCCTTTTTGAGTTCGGTTATTGTCTGCTGGCGATCGCCTTTTGTGATCAAGCCACTGCCCCCCTTTTGGCGTGGCCTCTCCCCCTTGAGAGCAGCGAACAGTGCCAAATAAGTGTTGAGCAATTTTGATCACATTTCTTGGGGGTACCCCCGCTGGGGTGCGTACCCAGGAAAGTACTTTCGCTTAACTACTGAGTGAGTAAGCCCAACTTTTTTGCCGGGAGCTTTAAATATGCAGACCTATGTGGTTGATTCTTTGGCCGATACGATTGATGCAACGGATGGCGTAACGACCCTACGAGAGGCTATCGAGCAGGCAAACGCTTCCGCCGGACTGGATTCTATTATCTTTGCCCTAGACGGGGGCAACACTATCACCCTGAGCAATACCCTGATGGTTTCCGACGACCTCCATATCGATGGGGAGGCGGTTGTGATCACCATTACCGGTAATCGGACCTTTGACCTGTTTGAGGTGGATCGCGGTGTTGATTTAACCCTCAGCAGCTTGACGCTCAGCAATGGCAAGGATGGTGTCAGCCTCGATAGAAACAGTACCCTGGTTTTAGGATCAACGAGCATTGAAAGAAATGCAGGCTTTGCTATCTCAGGGGATAGTAGTAACGCGATCGCCCTGATTGGGAGTAGCCTCAGCGATAACACTGGCGGTGCTATCCGCCTGGAAGACCGTAACACCATTGAGTCCGATTCAGTGATTAGTGGCGATGTCGTTGTTGATGATGGCAATGTCATCGTCGTTCTTGGTATCGACGGTAACGTAAATGCCGATGCTCGCAACATAATCGTAGCTGAAACCATTTCCGGCGACGTAACTACCGGCAGCAGCAACCAAATTGCAGCTAGTGATATCGAAGGTAACGTAACGGTTGCTGATCACAACATTCTCTTTGCTAATGACATCACTGGCGATGTTTCTATCGGTGATGCCAATGCCGTCATTGTGCTAGATGTCAATGGCCACGTAACTGCTGATGACAATAACGTCATCCAGGCGCAAAACATCATTGGTAGCGTAACGGTTGATGATCGCAACGTCATTGATGTTGAGGGTCTCATTCGTGACGGGGTGACTGCCGGGAGTGGCAATACCATCGAAGCCGAAGAAATCCGTGACGGGGTAACCGCTGAAAATCGCAACACCGTTGAAGCGGAAGTGATCCAGGGCGGTGTAACGGTTGGGGATGGCAATACCGTCGAGGCAGAAGTGATCCGTAACGGAGTGACGGCTGAGGATGGCAACACCATCGAAGCCGAAGAGATTCGGGGCGATGTGGCGGTCGGTAGTCGCAAGACCATCGAAGCTGAGTCTGGCATCGCGGGTGATGTGACCGTTGAAGATAGCAATACGATTTCCGCTGAGGACATCAGTGGTAATATAACTGCTGATGACGGCAATACCATTGAGATCGTTAATGATGTCCGTGGCGATATCACGGTCGATGATGCCAATACCTTGACGGGTGGAGACGATGTCTTTGGTAATGTGACTGCTGATAATGACAATACCATTACTATTGGTGCAAGGTTAACCGGCACTGAGGATGGCGGTCTAGTTGTTGGCGATCGCAACGAGGTGGAAATTGGTACCAATGTCACTGGTAGCGTCACCGCTGAAGATGTCAATGTGATCGAGGTGGGTCGCAACATCACCGGTGATCTAGTAGTCGATGACTTCAACACGGTCGAGGTTGGCAGAAATATCAACGGCGATGTGGTAGCCGACCAGCAAAACCTCATTACTGTGGATGGCAATATTCTAGGCGACGTTACGGTTGACCCCAGCACCGTTCTCATCTAGGAGCCTGTTCAGACTCATTTTTGGGGAAGTTCCGCAGGAATTTCCCCAAGATAGAAGCTGAGGAGTTCCCGCTTTAAGGTGATTTCTGAAAATAATCCCACCCGACTCTGTAGGGGCAAATAGCCATTTGTCCCTACCAACCGTTTAACCGGGGGCAAATTCTTCTTCAGAAATTTTCTAAGATGTTGCCCTGGCCGCCGCCTTCGAGATGCTGTATTGCCCGGTTTTGCCCCGGTACCACTTCTGGTTTTTCAAGCCCACCGATAGCGCATTCGATAGCCGGGTGCGAATGGTTGCTCGCACCGATTTGGGGGTCTCTTCGAGAAAAATCGCATCAATAATTTCGGGAACGGATACTACGCCCTCTGGCCGCTGCTGCAGCACCTGTAAAACGGCCTTCGGCAGGGATAAATCCCGGTAACCATTTCGGATATAGGACTGCCAGGGTAATTCATCATCGGCTTGGCCCTGCTGAATTGTAGAAGCCTCGGCTTCTGGAGCCAGTTCAGCCGGTTTTTGGACAACCTGCTTCCCTTTTTTACCCGAATCTCGCTGGCCTGTGGGTGGGGCAGTGGGCTGTTTGGTTGTTGCGGTTGCCTGAGCAACCTGGCTGCTTTTTGGCCCGCTGCCCAGCTCTGGTTCGATACCAGAGAATGCCACAGATTGCCCATCCTCGTGAGCCACTGTCATGGGAGACCAATGCCCACCGAAGGTCTGAATTACTGATTGCAGGCTCTGTCGTTTCTCCTGAATCACTTGAAACTGCGCCATTAATTGCGCTTCCTGAGCTGCCAGTTCTGAATCCACCGAAGTCAGTTTGGCAACCATCTCGTCCGTTTGTGCAGAAACCATGTTTATCCCTGGTTTTGAAGGTGTTTTCAGCTAATTTTAAGAACAATCTAAAATAAGTGATCGGCTTTCCTCGAAAACTTTGCAAGTCTTTGCACTCTTCTCAGGCGATCGCCCCTCGAATCATCCCTCAAGCACGAAGATCTTTTGTCGGCTGCAAGCATGCCTCACTAACGCCCTGGCTACACTCAGCCTGCCTCTCAGGAGATTTCTGGGAAAAAATTTGCCCCGGTTAAACGGTTGGTAGGGACAAATGGCCATTTGCCCCAAGGCGTCGGGTCGGATCATTTTCAGAAATCACCTAAGTAGAACTGCATTGAAAAACGAAGGTTAGAAAACCGAGGGAGTGCCCCAGTTTTCTAACATGAATTTCATTGTGCTGACCTACTTATCTTGATAATTGCCGCTGACGACGTTTGACCATCAAAGTAATCCAGCGTTTCCAGGCACTGAAGGCGGCCTCATCCAGGCCCGTCTGCTGCCAGGCTGGCCGTGCCCCAATTCGTTCGTACCAGGTGGCGATCGCTGGATATTCTGCAAAACTAGTCCCCAGCCGATGCAGCAGGGGAATCGCCGTTCCAGCGGTAATATCCGCCAGAGACAGGCCATCACCGCCAAAGTAGGCTCTATCCCCAAGCTGCTCTGTGAGAAAGTTCAGGCCCGTGGCTATCTGCTGGGCAGTGACCTCATCAGCTTCTGGGCTAGCTTCAGCCAGCACCAGGGCCGGTAACCTGGGCATGAGTTCGTTAGTGGTTACCAGTTGCACCATGCGCATCTGGGCGATCGCCTCTGGGGTTTGGGGCACTAATGCCGGTGTAGGGTACTTTGCTTCCAGGTAGTCGAGAATGGCCAGGGACTCCAGGACGCGAAAATTTCCATCCACAACCACGGGGACGTGGTGAAACGGATTGAGGGCTAAGAAATCAGGTTTCAACTGGTCTCCATTGAGATTCACGACCACCGGTTCGAAGGGAATGCTTTTTTCGAGCAGGGCAATCCAGACGCGCCGGGAGATGGGGGAGAGGGGATGGTGATAAAAGGTTAGCATTGGTGATTTTAGTTAGATTCGGTGTACGTTTTTCGAATACCCTTGCCAGCAAACTCAAAAGGGCAGGCGAAGACCGATCGGTCTCTTTTGGGGCAAAAAAAATAAAGTCCTACCGCTTCAACCAATCAGGTCTTGGTCTAACTTGAGGCTTTCGATGTATCCATTGAGATGGGCCTCAGCTCGCTGCAAATGGATGCGATCGCCATACAGTTTGGTCAGCATCAGCGCTCCCTCCATCACTGCAATCAGCACCGTAGCCACCTCATCGGGGTTCACGGCAGGCTGGATCTCGCTGCCATCAACCCCTCTTTGCACAACCTGGTGAACCAGATGACGCCACCGATACATGGCCTGCTGCGTGCGTTCCCGCAGGGCCGGGTGGGCATCATCGCTCTCGACAGCGGTGTTAAGCAGTGGACATCCTCCTTTCAAAGGGAGTTCGTCGGCAGCAGTACAAAAGGTGTGAACGATGGCCTTGAGGCTGGCGATCGCCCCCCGTTTGCCTTTCAGTGCTCGCACATAGCGCTGGCTGACCTGCTCTACAGCAAAGTCAAAGGCGGCGATCGCCAGCTCATCTTTGCTGACAAAGTGGTTGTAAATGCCGCCCTTCTTCAGCCCTGTAGCTTTCATGATGTCGGACATGGACGATCCGGCATAGCCTTGCTGGTTAAACAGATTAGCAGCCTGCTGGATAATCTTTAATTTTGTTTCTTCTGCTTTAGACATAGACAAAAGACCGATCGGTCTCTTTCAGCTTAGGGCGTTTCTATCAAAACGTAAACCTTTCTAGCTTCCCGGCTCCCCTGAACCTGGTTGACTGACAAAACTCTTGAAAGCCTGATTCTGCCGTAGGATGGGTAGACGTGAGCGTAACCCATTGCCTCCGGCACACTGCGCGAACGGAACTTTTGCCTAGGAGATTTCCAGAAAAAATTTACCTTCGGTTAAACGCTTGGTAGAGCAAATGGCCATTTTCCCCTACGTCGTCCGGTCGGATCATTCTCAAAAATCTCCTATTGCGAAGCAATGAATCGCGAGTCGCGTTCACTCTAACCCATCGGGCAGCCAGTCGATTTCGTGGGCTTTCTCGGGGAGGCGAGCTTGTCGCTGTCCCTGCGATCGCGCCCGTGTACAAAGCAGGCTCAGGGGCGTTTCCACAAAGCTGACGGGGTCGCCTTTGCCCTGCATCGTGGCCAGCAAACCTTTGGGAATTTCCTTGAGAAGCCAGCGCCCCCAGCGATGCAGGTAGTCTTGGGGCGTCAGTTCCCGCGTCAGCACCACCCCGTGCAGCTCATGCAAGTAGCGGTTCGATTGCCCGTAGCGCCGCCACTGGCGATGAAGTTCTGCCAGGGTAGAGCGGTGGCGGTGATGCACAAGGGCCGTCTCCGCAAAGGCAATTTTCCACTGCTCGGTAGCCAGCACCCGCCAGCACAAATCCGCATCGCCGCCAGTGGTAAGGTAAGGGCGAAACAGCCCTGCCTGGAGAAGTACCTGCCGTCGCACGGCCAGGTTGGCAGTCTGACCGTAGGGGCGAAAGGGGTGAGCCAGGGTATGGGTTTGGGACAGGGTGGCCTGCCGGTCGGCGTAGGTTTCCAGCAGGTTGCGGCTGGGAAAGGCCCGCACTTCTCCGGCCACCAGGCCCACCGCAGGATCGGCAAGGGGCTTGATCAGGTGTTCGAGCCAGTCAGGGTGGGGGCGGCAGTCGGCATCGGTAAAGACTAAAACGGGTCCCTGGGCGGCGCGGATGCCAGCGTTACGGGCGGCGTAGGAGCTTTGGATGGTGGCTTCCTGCAAAGGCTTCAGGGTGATGCCCTGTGCCTGGCTCTTGGCGGCAAAGGCTTGGAGTAGGGAGAAGGTGCGATCGCCACTGTTGTTATCCACCAGCAAGTATTCCACCTGGGCGGCGGGGTAGGTTTGTCGCCAAAGGCAAGATACCAGGTCGGGGATATCGGCCTCGCCGTTGTAGATAGGAATGATGACCGACAGAAAGGGAAGAGCGATGGACATGGCGGTGGGTGCAGAGATGGGCATGACTCGTTCGGGCCTTCCGTGCATCAGCACGTATCGCCCCTATTCTGGCTGGCCTGGAATGGCCTTGCCATCCGCAAGCCTAACCAGGAAAGTCGTAGCGGGATAGCTGGATAATCCCCATCCCGAATGGCCAGGCCAGCGGGGGGGAATGGTATGAGTAGAAGGTACCCAACCCTGTGACGTTCATGGTTCAATCCATTCCACCCCGCCAGATTTTGGCCACCCTCCTGCCGTACTTGAAAGTGGCGGCGACCTACGCCCAGCAGATTCAATCCCGCATCGCATCGCGCCCCGACAAAACGGAATACGACAACATCTTTGGCTCAGCCCTCAGCGATGCCGACCTCTCGGTACAGACCCTGGTGGAAGTAGCGCTGCTGGGATCCTTTCCCCACCTGCGGTTTTACGGCGAAGAGTTTGAGCAGTCTTACAACACCAAATACTTTCGGGCCATTGACCTGGGAGAGCAGGACGACTACCTGGTAACCCTCGACCCCATTGACGGCACCCGATTTTACCTGGACGGCCACGGGAACTACATGGTGATTCTCACCGTCCTGAATCGGGATGAGTATGAGGCGGCGATCGCCCTCGCTCCCGCCACCCGTACCTACTACTACGCTCTGCGAGGCAAGGGAGCCTTCGTCGGTAGCTTTGACCAGGATCTGGATGCCTGTCAGCCCCTACCGCTCAACGCCGACAGCACCGCCATCTATCTGGGACGCGCCCAGGCCGAGCTGGTCTCCACCCTGAAGCAGATCAGCGATCGCTACCAGGTCATTTCCCTGACCACCGATTACTCTGCTGAAGTGCAGGTGCCCAATCACACCGGGGTGATTAGCGGCGACCTGGGGGGATCGGTGCTGACCACGGCTAAGTTTATCGACGGTGCGGCGATCGCCTTTATCGCCCAGGAAGCGGGCGCATGGGTTACGACCTGGGAAGGAGCGCCGCCCCCGCCGCTATTTGCCTGTGAGAACTACGAGCGCCCTGGCCTGGTGATTGCCACCAACCCAGCGATCCACCAGGACTTACTGAAAGCAGTGCAAGCCTGTCATTAAAACGCTTCTGATTGGGGCAAATCCTCCCGCGAGTGACGTGCCCTGGCTTCGAGCTGCTCCAGCATGGCTTGCTCGCGACTGGGGGGCGAGAAGGTGGGACGGGGGGTCGCCGGATTGTAGGGCACGGGCACGGGGGCGGGGGTGTAGGTGCTGATCTGCACCGTGCTGGGGGTGAAGAGAAACACACTTCTGCCGATGCGCTCCTGGTGGCCGTCGATGGCAAACACCCCGCCCGCTACGTAATCGACCGAGCGCTGGGCCTGGTCGGCGTCCATATAGCTGAGGTTGAGGATGACGGTCTTGCGATCGCGCAGGGCCACAATGGCCTCCGGGATCTCCTCAAAGGATCGCGGCTCCATCACAATCAGCTCGGACACGCCAGCGTTCCGCCCTGGCATTTCGATGACATTGTCGGGCACGCGGCGGCTATCGTCCTGCCGCCCGTCAGATGGGGAGGCGGCTCCGCCAGGGCCGTCATCGCTCGAACCGTCGTCATCGTACAGATTCAATTCATCATTCATCCCTAACATATCTTGCAGACGCTGCAGGAAACCCATGACAAGCTACCCCTTGGTTTAGTACGTCAGTTCTATTTTATTCAATCTAGGTAAATCTGTAGCACCCAGATTAGCCATTTATTGTTAATGAATTGCCAGAAGGTTTGCGGTAACCCGTACAACAACCCGACAGACCCAGGATCAAGCGGGAAATGGCGCAACGGGCAGAAATTATGAAGTTTAGATGAAGTGTAGCCGTAGATGGGGGCGATCGCCCGATCTGGTGTTGATCATAGCGCCTTTACCTCGGGGTGAGACCCCCGGCGGCTTGCTGAATGGGAGTCAGCAGGCTGAGGGGCAGGGCAAACTGATTGAGGGCCGAGGGCTGGGTCGCTTTGGTGTGGGTTTCGCTGGGGCCGTGGTAGTCGCTGCCGCCCGTGGGCAGCAGGCTGTACTGCTGACAATACGCCAGCAGGTGTCGCGTGTCGCTGGGAGACTGGGCGGGATGGTACACCTCCAGGCCCAGCAGGCCAGCGGCCACCAGCTCGGGCAGCACTGAGGCCACCGTCCCCCCGCGAAACAGGCAGGGGTGCGCCCATACGGGCACGGCTCCGGTGGATCGCAACAGGGCAATGCCCTCTACTGCTGGAAACTTTTCATAGTGAACGTAGGCGGGCTTATCTTCGCCAATGAACCGCTCAAAGGCTTCCTGGGGATGGGCGATGTGGCCCGCCGCCACCAGCGCCTGGGCAATGTGGAGCCGTCCTGGGGCGATCGCCCCCGCCAGCGGCGGCAGGCTAATGGGATAGCCCAAATTTGCCAGCCGGTCGGCCATTTCCTGGGCGCGGCGCTTGCGACCTTCCCGCCGTTCGATGAGGTCTGGGGTCAGGGCTTCGGGGTCGGGGTAGAAGCCGAGGATGTGGAGCGATCGCCCCCGGTAAACCGTACTCAGCTCGACGCCGGGGACGATCTCAATCCCATATTCTTCAGCAGCGGCAAACGCTTCTGGCCAGCCGCTCAGGGTGTCGTGGTCGGTGATGGCTATGGCTTTTACCTGGGCGATCGCCGCGGCGGCCACCAGCTCAGCGGGGGTGAGGGTGCCATCGGAATAGGTAGTGTGACAGTGCAGCTCAAGCATGGCGGGGAATTCGGGGGTGGGGAAATCGTCAGAAACAGGCATTTCTTTTATGCTAAGCGGCTTTTTGCGGGGCAGCGATCGCAGCGCCAACGGCCAACGCGCCATCGTGTAAACAATTCTTTAAATTTATTAAGTAGGTCAGCACAATTAAATTCAGGTTAGAAAACCGGGGGAGCGCTCCGGTTTTCTAACCTTCGTTTTTCAATGCAATTCTACTTAAGATGATGGAAGATAATCACGGCATCTCTTGTTCCCAGCGTCCCGTCACGGACATTTGCGGGAGACTCAAGAAGTTCACCAAGCAGGCAGGTTTAGAGCTATGGCGATCGCCCCCCTTCCCAGCGCAGAGACCCTCCCCCCACCCCAAATCTGGATGTGGCAGGGCCAGCCGATCACCTACCAGACCCAGGGCACCCAGGGGCCTGCGGTGATTCTGGTACATGGCTTTGGAGCATCCTGGGGCCACTGGCGCAAAAATATCCCGGTTCTGGCGGCCACCTGCCGGGTTTATGCCCTCGACCTGCTGGGGTTTGGCGGCTCGGCCAAGCCTGCCCCTGGCAATCCCCTGCCCTATACCTTCGAAACCTGGAGTCAGCAGATCGCTGACTTCTGCCGGGAGGTGGTAGGCACCCCCACGGTGCTCGTAGGGAATTCCATCGGCTGTATTGCTGCCATGCAGGCAGCGGTCGACGCCCCCGACTGGTTTCGCAGCGTAGTGGCCATTAATTGCTCCCTGCGGATGCTCCACGATCGCCGTCGGGCGGATCTGCCCTGGTACCGCCGTTTGGGGGCACCGCTGCTGCAGTCTCTGCTGGGGGTTCGCTGGATCGGCCATGGATTTTTCCGGCTCATTGCTCGCCCCAGCACCGTGCGCTCTGCCCTCAAGCAAGCCTACGTTCGCCCTGAGGCCATCACCGAGGAACTGGTGGATTTGCTGCTTACCCCAGCACGGGATGCGGGGGCAGCGGATGTCTTCCTGGCCTTTACCCGCTACTCCCAGGGGCCTTTGCCCGAAGATCTGCTGGCGATCCTGCCCTGTCCGGCCCTATTGATTTGGGGCGAAGCCGACCCCTGGGAGCCGATCGAGCAGGGAAAGCAGTTGGCCCATTTTCCCTGTGTGAAAGCCTTTATTCCCATCCCTCAGGCGGGTCACTGCCCCCAGGATGAGGCTCCTGAGGCAGTCAATCCGATTCTGCTGACCTGGCTGGAGGAACCGACAGCATTGGATCCAGCCGGGGATAGTGGGGAGCTTGGAGGGGAAGCACTACCGTAAAACAGGTGGTGTTGCTGTGGCTGGTAGCCAAAATCCTGCCCCCCAGATACACGGCAATTTGTTGGGCAAGGGCTAAGCCCAGCCCGGTGCCGCCGTGTCGCCAGCGATCGCTCTGGGGAATGCGGTAAAACTTGTCAAAAATGCGGGTCAATTCGGACTGGGGAATTTCCACCCCCGTGTTGCAGATTCTAAGATGCAGGCTGTCTTCCTGGAGGTGGGCCGTTACGCTGATTTCAGCCTCCGGTGGGGAATATTTGCAGGCATTGTTGAGCAGCTCCATGACAATGCGCTTCAGACCCGTCAAGTCAGTTTGAATGGGGGGCAGGCTGGCAGGGATGGTAACGGTGAGCGTTTGCTGGTTCTGCTGGGTGCGCAGCTCAAACGCTTCAGCGATGTGGGGTAACCAGTCATGCAGATTAACGGAGACGATTTCGATGGCCTGGGTGCCCGCATTAAGATGCTGCAGATCCAATAGATCATTAATCAAGGCCATCTCCTGCTGGGTTTCGTTTTGCAGAATGACCAGATATTGCCTGAATCGGGGGTCGGTGGCGGGAGATTGGCGCAGTACCACCTCCAGCAGTTCTGTCGCCATTTTGATGTTGGCCAGGGGAGTGCGTAATTCGTGGGAGACGGTGCTGAGGAAGTCGTCTTTGAGGCGGTTGAGCCGCTCCAGCTCCTCCACCTGCTTTTGGGCGGCCTGGTAGAGGCGGGCCTGCCGAATGGCGATCGCACACTGATTGGCAACCTGCCGCACCAGCCGGGTCTCCAAACAGCTAAACGTGATGAAATGGGGCCGATAAAGCCAGAGGTCTCCTAAAATGCCGTGGGAGGTGCAAACGGGGCAGCACAAAACCGTTGGCTGGTAGTTGGGCCGTTTGGGGTTCGCTGTACGCATGGAAAACTGGAAGCAGTGCCCCTCCAGAAGCTGGTCGTAAACCCCCGGACGGCTTGACAGCAGCGCGGTTGTTCCCTGCAGGGAGGGAATGTCGATGGTGCGATGCTCGTGCTGAACGGTAACGGTTTGAGTTGCCAGGTCGTAGAGGCCCGTGCTGCAGCAGTCTAACACCAGCGACTCGGCCAGCTCCCGCACCACGGTTTGCAGAATGTAGGTCTCATCCAGGCTGTCGCGCACCTTGTCGGTGATGCGCTTGAGCAGGGCTTCAAAATTGAGCATCTGCCGCAGATCTCCCGTGCGACGAGCCACCTGCTGTTCCAGCTCAGTGTTAAACTGGCGCACCCGCTGGTAGAGCTGGGACTGCTGAATGGCGATCGCCAGCTGGTTGGCCACCACCGTCACGCGGGTCACATCGGCCTCTTGCCAGGGGTTTGCAGGTTCCCGGATGAGGCAGAGGCAGCCCCAGACGCTGGCTTTCAGATCCCCCGATGCCTGCCCGTTTACCTGAAGTGGCACCACAAGCCAGCTCCCTGGACAAACGCGCAGCAGGGTCTGGTAGGCTTCGTTCCCCGGCGCATCCGGTAGGCCGTGGCAGCGAATAATTTCCAGTTGTTTCAGGCGGGCCGCCACTTCGTTGTTGCGATCGTCAATTTCACAGCCCGACAGATCTTGACAGCTAGCGCTGCAGTAGTAATCGGTAACGATGCGCCAGACGGAGCGCTCAGCGAGATATTGAATAATTTCGACGCGATCGGCCCCCAACAGTTCGGTGATTTGCGAGACCGCCGTCACAAAAATGGTATCGAGGTCCAGGGAGTCGCGAATTGCCTGAATGACCCGCCTGAGGGCGTGGTGCTCCTGCACCTGCTGTCGTAGGGCTTCTTCAGCCAGCCTCCGGTGGGTAACGTCTTCAGCGGTGCCTAACAGACCCAGCAGTTGGCCGTCGGCATTGTAGAGCGGCATTTTGTTGGCCTCCAGCCAGACGACCGTTCCGTCCGCCTGCCGCTGCGATTCGGGAATTTGATAGACCGGCTGGCCCGTTTCCAGGACGTGCCGATCCGCCGCCCGGTAGGATTCTGCCTGCTCCGGCGTCCAGGGCAGGTCGTAGTCGGTTTTGCCCACGATTTCTTCGGGGGAAGCCAGCCCTGATGCTTTGGCCTGCTGGTTATTACAGCCCAGATACCTCAGGTGGGTGTCTTTCCAGAAAATGCGCTCGGGAATGTTGTTGATTACCAGCTGGAGCATCGCCTGGGACTGGCGCAGGGCATTTTCGGCTTCCCGGCGGGCCGCCTCTGCCTGTTTTTGCAGGGTGATGTCTTCCACCGTGCCTTCGTAATACAGGACGTTACCCTGGCGATCGCGCACCACCCAGGCATTTTTGGAAACCCAGATAATCCTGCCGTCTTTGCGATAAAACTGAGCTTCAAATCGGGACACCCGGTCGTGCTGGTGCAGCGCATTGAGGAAGCGGGTGCGATCGCCTGGATTTACATAGAGCTGCTGGGCAATGTCTGTAATCTGAGCGACGAACTCAACGGCAGATGCAAAGCCGTAGATATTGGCCAGGGCCGCATTGGCGCATCGGTAACGGCCATCGGGGGTGCTTTGGAAAATCCCCTCCACCGCGTTCTCAAAGAGGCTACATTTCTGGCAATCGACCTCGTGCCCCTGCTGACAAACCAGGTCGGTGCTGGGAAAGGTTGGCTCGGATACACAACACGCCCATCGGGTCGGTGACTCGTTCGAGCAATCGACCTGCGGACGGGTAACGCCATCAATGCGCACCCCTAGCTCGATGTTGGTTCGCAGGATGGCCCGACTGCTCATCCAGCGGTAGGTGGGGCGATCGCCCTCCCCCTGAGAAGTGTCTCCCCTGCTGCCACCGCCGCCGTCGTAGGACTGAAGGCGATAGGTGAGTTCAATGGGGTGATCAGGCACCAGGGCCATCAACCGCTGCCGCACTTCTGCCTGATCCTGAGGATGGATGAGGGATAGCCAATGCTGCGGCTCGCTCAACAGCTCGGCAGGGCTACAGCCGTAAACCTGGGTTGCCGCCGAGCTGATGTAGATGAGATTCAGCGTTAGCGAGTTTGCCGACCACACAACTTCCTGCAATGATGCGAGGACATCATCCACTGAAAGCTGGGTGAAACGGCTATCCTGCGGCATTGAAGTCATGGGGATTACGGAACCTCTGATATCGGGGTTTCCCTGGCCTGGGTGCGATCGCACCTGGCCCGGAAATTTGATCGACAAAATTCTCCAATCTATTGGGAAAATTAACGTCCTTGGCGGGTTCACTCTCCATTTGGACGGGTCGCAACGGGCACCCCCCTCTCCTTTCGGAGGGAGAGGGTTTGATTGGAAAGTGTTGAAGCGTACAGGGGTTAATTCCCACAACACTTCATATTCTATTGGTTTTTTATTCTAGGGAGTTTTCTCGCCGAACGGCAGCATACCCCATCCCGGACGTTTAACCAGCCCTCCCCCCACCAGTCCCTGGACAAATCCTTTCAATTCGAATCCTGACTCATTCCACTTCGCTTTAAGTAGAACTGCATTGAAAAACGAAGGTTGAGAGAACCGGGGAGCGCCCTGGTTCTCTAACATGAATTTAATTGTGCCGACCTACTTATAGTCCTTAATAGTATTCCCAAACTGCGGCGGACTGAACGATTTTCGCAATTACTTTGTATCCATCCAGTTTTTTCCGGCATTGGCTTCCACCACCAGGGGCACGCTGAGGGATACCGCTGATTCCATCGTGCCCGTAATTTGGGGTTTTAACGTCTCCCACTCGGAGGGAGGTAATTCAAATACCAGTTCGTCATGAACCTGCAACAATAGGCGCGCCTGATAGCCTTTCAGCACTTCATGAAGCTGCACCATGGCAATTTTAATGATATCGGCACTGGAGCCTTGAATGGGGGCATTGGCCGCTGCCCGCAGCAGTCCGGCGTCGTAGGCACCAGGGGATTTGACTTGAGTCAAATCAATGTCATCCGGGGCTTTGCCCTGCAGATCCTTGAGCTTGCCGCTAGTGAAGTTGAAATAGCGGCGACGGCCCTGGATCGTGGTGACGTAGCCGTGGGCGATCGCCTCCCGCTGCATCCGCTGCAGGTACTCAAACACCAGAGGGTAGCGATCGTTAAAGCGATCGATAAACTCCTTTGCTTCGGTGCGGCCCACCCCCGCCTCCCGCGCAAAGCGGCTGGCCCCCATGCCATAAATCACGCCAAAGTTGATAATTTTCCCCAGCCGCCGCTCCTCAGAGGAAATGTTATCCTTCTCAAACAAGAGCCGTGCCGTCAGGGTATGGACGTCTTCGTTGTTGCGGTAGGTTTCCAGCAACACCGGCTCCTGGCTGAGGTGGGCCAGAATACGCAGCTCGATTTGGGAATAATCCGCCGCCACCATCAGCCACCCTGGTTCGGGCACAAAGGCAGCGCGAATCTGGCGGCTAAAGGCGGTGCGAATGGGAATGTTTTGCAGGTTAGGGTTTGAAGAGGAGAGCCGCCCGGTGGCCGTGATCGCCTGGTTGAAGTCGGTATGTACCCGCTGGGTGACGGTGTCGGCCAGGTCGGGTAGGGCATCGACATAGGTGGATTTGAGTTTGGAGAGGGTGCGGTGTTCAACAATTGCGTCAATCACCGGGTGATCCCCCTGGAGCTTTTCCAAAGTGGCGGCGTCGGTGGAATAGCCGGTTTTGATCTTGCGGGACTTGCGCTTGTCCAGCTTAAGGGTATCAAACAGCAGCTCGCTCAGTTGCTTGGGCGATCCCAGATTAAACGTCATCCCAGCGCTGTCGTAGGCGGATTGTTCAATGCGCTGCAAATCCGCCTCCAGGGTTTTCGAGAAGGTCTGGAGGTAGTTTTTGTCAATGCGAATGCCCCAGGATTCCATATCCGCCAGCACCGGCTCAAGGGGCAATTCCACTCTTTCAAACAGGGTTTGCAGATCGGGGAACTCCGCCAGCTCGGCCCGCAGCTTGTCCACTAGCAGATAGGTGGTGCGCACGTCCTCCGCACAGTACGTCGCTGCCGCAGCAATCTCCACATCGGCAATGGTTTTTTGCTTGGGCACCAGGTCAGTGTAGCTTTGCACCGTGGCATTCAGGTAGCGCAGGGACAGATCCCCCAGGTTGTGGGTGGACTCTGGGTTGAGCACATAGCTGGCTAGCATGGTGTCGAATACCACACCGTCCAGTTCAATGCCCTGCGATCGCAACACCAGCCGGTCAAACTTGGCATTTTGCAGTGCTTTGGGATAGTCCACACTTTCCAAAATGGGGCGCAGTGCTGCCAGTACCGTATTCAAATCCAGGTTCTGGCCGACTTTGTGGCCTATGGGGATGTAGGCCGTGGCCGCCGGATCTGCCCCCCAGCAGCAGCCCAGGCCCACCAGATCAGCCTTGCGGGGGTCGAGGTCCGTCGTTTCCGTATCCCAGGCCACAGGGAACTGGCGATCGCGGTGCTGCTTGAGCATTTCCACCAGCTCGGCAAGCTGATCCGGCGTATCCACAATCCGGGGCTGGACGGCGAGCGCAGACACCTGCTGGTTCGCCTCCGTCTCTTCCGCGCTGAAGAACCAGGTGTCGTCCTGATCGGGCACCTGACGCAGTCGCTCCGCCACCGACTGGGGTTTGGGAGACTCGGCGGGCGGCTCGCCCCGAAAGATTTGCTGCAGTCGGGGCAGGGTTTGCAGAAACTGGCGAAATTCCAGGTTTTTGAGCAGGGGCGTCACCGCTTGCTCATCAAAGCCCACCAGCTCGCAGGCGGGTAAATCCACCTCCAGGGGCACGTCCAGATGGATCTGGGCCATGTATTGAGACTTGAGGGCATCCTCCTTACCGGCCTCCAGCTTGGTTTTCTTTGCCCCTTTGATCTCATCCAGAGACTCGTAGATCTTCACCAGCGACCCATACTCGTTTAGCAACTGCACCGCCGTCTTCTCACCAATTCCTTTAACCCCAGGAATATTGTCAGAAGCATCGCCGCACAGGGCCTTGTAGTCCACCACCTGGTGGGGCAAAATGCCCAGCTTGTCCTGCACCTGCTGCTGCCCCATCTCCTGTGCCCCGGCGCTGCTGCGTGGCCCAAAGGCGCTGCTCAGGTAGAGGACGCTCACCCCCTTCTCGTCGTCCACCAGTTGAAACAGGTCGCGATCGCCACTGAGGATCTTCACCCGGTAGCCCGCATCGCTGGCCCGTCGTGCCAGGGTGCCAATGATATCATCGGCCTCATACCCCGCTGCCGTGAGGACGGGCACGTTCAGGGCCGTCAAAATTTCCTGAAGATTCTCTAAGTCGGGCAGAAAATCCTCCGGCGCTTCCGGTCGGCCTGCCTTGTAGGCTTCATCGGCCTCATGGCGGAAGGTGGGGGCGCTCAGGTCGAAGGCGATCGCCGCGTGGCTAGGAACCTCAGCCTCCATCATGTCGAGAAATGCCTTGAGAAATCCGTAGGAAACGCTGGTGGGAATCCCCGTGGAGGTGCGCAGTCCCCCATCCCGGCCCTTGGCATGGGCATAGTAGGAGCGAAACGCCAGGGAGTGACCATCGACTAAAACGAAGAGCGGCTTGGCTGAGGCAGCCGATGCAGGGGCGGTTGACATAGGGCTGAGGGAAAAAGACGGGGCGAATGTTGTCTCTGATCCTAGCGCTGGATCCGCATCCTGTTCGTGTAACTCAGGCGGGTCTGGATCGGGGACAAATGGGGACGGGGGGTTCAGGCGGGGCGATCGCCCTCCAGGTAAATCACCACCCGCACCGGGCCATAGCGTTCGCGAATCAAGGCTTCGAGCTGCTGGCGCAGTTGGCGAGCACCACCCAAAAATTCCGGCTGGATCACCAGCCCCAGCTCTATGCAAGTAAAGCGACCCACCAATCCCCGCGATCGCACCCAGCGGCAGAGGATGACGCCGTCTACCTGCCGGGTGAGCTGGGCGAGAACTTCTGGGGCGATCGCCATCTGGCGCACCACAAAGGGGAGCTGTCGATTGACCACCCGCCAGCAGTGCCCCACCAGCAGCAAAATCAAGCCAATGGCAATCAGCGGGTCGAGCCAGACATACCCCTGCTGGACTCCCAAAAGACCCAGCAGCACCAGACAGGTCAGCCAGATATTGCGCACTCCCTGGATGGCACTGAGCTGCACCAGCGGGCTGGAGAGCACTCCTGCCTCATAGCGTTCAAAAATTACCAGGCAGATATTGATGGCAATAATCACCCCCAGCAGTTGCACCAGGGGCAGACTGACCGCCACCGGATCGGGCCAAGCCAGTTGCTGGGTCAGTCGCTGCACCGCCAGCATCAGCACGTTAGCCCCAGCGAATCCTAAAAACGCCACCAACCCCAGTAGACCAGCGGTTTCGCGGCGTCCGTGGCTCCAGAGATGACTGGCCGTGAGGGGTTGAGGCGAGGTCAGTAAACTCAGGCTCAGCAGCATACTAAAGCTATCCAGCAGCGTGTGGAGTGCCTCTGCCAATAGGCTGAGCGATCGCGTTGCCCACCCCGCCCAAATTTTGACCCCCAATACCAGCAGCGTTAACCACAGCGATGCTAGCAGAACCCGATAGCTCGCCCAACGACGATCATTCAAGTCAGTCATGAGGCCACGCTATCACGGAACCCCCTGGCAGCATTATGGTATCTCACCCTCAATGCTCCCCCGGCAGTTCATCAAAAATCCAGAGGGCGTCATCAGATGTTCACCGAATGTTCACTGAATGTTCACATAAAGCCGATAATCTGAAGGGTGGCTACGGGGCGTCCAGGACCTGGTTCCTGACAAACAGCTTTCCCTGGGCACCTCCAGGAGGCTCTGCCTTTTTCCATGACCAGCTCGATGGCCGAATCGATGCAGCAAAATTCCTTAAACGAACCGCTTCCCTCAGAAGTTGCCTATCCCACCGATGCCGCCGATATCCAGCTCCTGGTGCTGGACATTGACGGCACGATTGCGGGCCAGTCCAACCAGATTCGTCCAGCGGTTCTTCAGGCCATTAAAGCGGTGCAGGCCAGGGGCATTCAGGTGGCGATCGCCACGGGACGGATGTATCGCTCTGCCCTGCGCTTCCACCAGGCTGTCAATTCCCCCCTGCCGCTGATGGCCTACCAGGGAGCCTTCATTAAAGATCCGGCCACCGATCAGCTCCACCGTCACTGGCCCGTTCCTGTAGCGATCGCCCACCAGCTCCTGGACTACTTCGAACAGCCCGACCTGCGCCCCCTGCTGTCCATTCATCTGTACGTGGATGACCAGCTCTATGTCCGCAAGATGACTCCCGAAACCCAGGACTACGGCAAGCGCACCGGCATTGAGCCAATCGTGGTGAAGGATCTGCGGCAGATTGCCGAGCGGGAGCCGACTAAAATCCTGGCCCTCAGCCACAGCTCCGACCTGATAAATTACCTGCTTTCCGATCTGCGTCAGCAGTACACGCCCGCAGAGCTTTACTTCACCAAGTCTGTGGCAACTTTTTTCGAAGCCGCCAATCCACAGGTTAATAAGGGCGTTGCAGTGCGCTATCTGGCCGAAGAAGTCCTGAAGCTCCGGCCTGAAAACATCATGGCCATCGGCGACAATTTTAATGATGTGGAAATGCTGGACTATTGCGGCATCGGCGTCGCCATGGGCAACGCTCCCCCAGAGGTGAAGACCAGAGCCAACTGGATTGCCCCGGATGTTGAGGAAGATGGGGCAGCAGCGGCCATTGAGAAGTTTTTGCTGCGATAGAAGCTGGAGTGAAGTCCCTGGCTTAAAGATGCCTTGACCTAGGGTGATGACTTAGGAATCTGGGGTAGAAATCAGAAAGAGCGCCGACGACTGACCGTGTTTCGTCTCGGCGCTCTCGCTGGTTCGCTCCTCACACATTCATACGTTACCATAGCTCACCCCTGCTGTCACCCTCCAGGTTCCCAGAACCCTTCTCGGAAAGATTAGAACTTCTTATGACTTCCTGGAGAGTAACCGGCGATCGCGCTACATCCCTCATTTCCCGCTCTAAATTCACGTCTAATGCGAATTAGGACTAATGCGAATTAGGAACCGGATGCCCCGTAGCGCAAGCATCCTGCTTGCTGGCATCGTCACACCGCAGGCTGGAAGCCCGCGCTACGCAAGGATTTGAGATAACTCACATCAGGCGTAATTCTTCTTTCTGGTTCTGGTTCTTCTGGATGTTTCTGGTTCTTCTGGACGCATCCGATTCTTCTGGACGCACTACAGCTCGCCTGGGGGCAACACCCCCCACCCCCGTTCAAACATTATTTGCAAGACTTGAGCGGTGATACTCACTAACCCCAAACGGGCCTGGGTCTGTTCAAGGGCCTGCGGTTGATGGCCGCCGCCCCCAATTGGATATGCAGCATAAAAGATAGCAAAGGCGTTGCTGAGCGCCTGCATCGGTTTGACCGTTTGGGCGGGAGGATAGAAGGGGGCGAGGCTGGCGATCGCATCCACAGCTTCCACCAACTGATGCAGCAGCGCTTGGTCTGCTATGTTCTGGAACTGGAGGGCGGCGTTTGTGGTCAGCCAGGGTAGGGGGTGGGGTTGTTGGATACCCCAAGGGGCAGGCCACCGTCCAGGCGACCCCCCCTCGGACCGCTCCCCCAACCTGGTGAGGCAAGCTTCGTCAGGAACCCCTGGTTTCAGGATTCCTTCGCTGTGGGCTAACCGCAGCAGAGAACAGCAACGCGCATAGGCATAAAATCCGGTAAACGGCGGCTTGAGTGTACTGGAAAACACACCAGCGGCGGCTTGAGTCTGTGGAAGCCACTCTCCCCCATCTGGGACAGGGTTTGTCGGTAAAGCCATCGGCCAATCAATAAACCACTGCAGCCATCGGGCCATCCCCGCGTCTGTAATGGTGAACTGTAGGTAGCCCTGCCCTAACACTTCAATGGTGATGTCAGGCCGCAGCAGATTAATCAGTGTTATTGGTGACGATCGGTAGGGCAAATCGGGCAAAACTCGGGTAGATCCCTCAATAAATTTGCTGACGTCATTCAGCAATTCGGTAATGTTCTTAGCAATCTTAATCGGGCACAAATCCGACATTTTTGCTAACCTGAGGGCAATTGCGGAGGCATAGCGAATCCAACGAATATTTTTTACCTTTTTCAGTGAAATAGTGGCCGGTGAGCTTCCTCCAAAAACAGATGTGTGGACGGCGCTGTCTGCCATTCCGACGGCTTGTTGCCACTCGTGAACGGCCTCATAAAGCAGGTAAGCCAAAAGCGATCGCCAAGCCGGCACTATCATTCTAGAGGTCTCTCAATTACGGGCGAGTTCACTACAAGGAGGTTCGCACAGCCAGAAAAGCTTTGTAAATTAGTTAACAGACCCAAGTCGCTATGAAAACCGACAATGGGATTAACCGTAAGATCACCTAATTACCATACGATTGGTGTAAAGTTTTCAAAGTGTCCTGGTGAGATATCCTGATAAATATTCTGGGAAGGGTATTGTCGCCCCCGGTGGGTGCGCCCTTTGTTCGTACTGGATCGCTCACAACTATCCCCCCTGACGATTCCTCATTCCTAAAGCTGCTCGCTGTCAGAGCGATCGCCCCCGGTCTAATTGCTCATAGCTCAATCGCCTATCATCAATTTTTACCAAACGAGTTGCTGAAAAATCAATCGCTCCCCCGTTTCCCCCTGTTCATGCCGTTGTCCTTTTGAAATTGGAACCCTTGCCGTCCTTGCTATGTACTCAACACCCTCGCCCTCAGAAACCTCCCGCCCATTTCTAACCTGGCAGCGCATTATCGACTGGGCCCAAGAACATTACCGTTGTCGGACATTTAACAAAGACGAGCGGGTTCCGGCCCGTCCCGGGCTGCTCTACCTGGTACAGCGGGGAGCCATTCGGTTGGTCGGTGATGCCCAGGTGAGCGCTACCAATAGCGGTAGCTCAGTGCGCGCTGTTGCCCAAATGAATGCCGAGGAAGCATTTTTAGGATTTGTAGGGGCGGGGCAACCCTTCGAGATCGTGGCCCAGTCGCCGTTTACGCTGCAGAGCTTTGCCCACGTCGACCAAACCGCCGTCATCTGGATGTACTGGCACGACCTGGATAACTGGCCCCACTTCCGCCGTGAGGTGCTTGACGCCTTCCGCTATCAGCACCAGCGCAAGCTTCTCTGGCTCAGCACCCTGGGGCAGCGCCGCACGATCGATCGCCTGTTTGGATTCCTCACCCTGCTGATCGAGGAGTTTGGCGAACCCTGTGAAGAGGGCTACTGCCTGCCCTGGGCGCTCACCCATGCCCAGATCGGCAGCGCCATCGGCTCGACGCGGGTTACCGTGACGCGCCTCATGGGCAAACTCCGCCAGAAGGGCATGATCCGCACCTACGGAGACAACCTCCTCTGTCTGCCGTCCGAAGAAGACGTCAGGGTACAGGCATAGGGCTAGCGCAGCCGCACAAATCCCGCTTCGCCTAGCAGTTCCTGTCCCTGGTTGGTCAGCAGCAGATTTGCGTAGGCTTCCCCTGCCTGCTGATCGATCTGCCCCGTCTCTTTAATGACGACCAGAAGCGGTCGGGTAATGGGATATGCGCCGCTCCTCAGCGCATCAGCGTTTACCTGATTTCGCTGAGCAGGGCATTGGGAGAGAGGAACCAGCGGCTCGATATAGGGGGCCACCAGTTGATCAGCCGTTTGCCCTACTGCCAGGGGTTTGACCGTGCATTGGCCCACCACTTCAGGGGCAGAGGCATAATAGACGCCTCCAGGGTTACTAGACACGGCCCGCAGCGCTTCGGTGGTCGTGGCGATGGGCTGCACGCCAGGAGCAAACGGTGCGCCATTCAAAAGATTGTCTACAAAAAATTCCACCGTGCCCCCATCTTCGAGGCGGCGAGAGTAGGGTGTAATTGCCAAATTAGGCCCGCCCACCTGGCTCCAGTTGGTTATTTGCCCGGTGTAAATGCCGCGGATTTGGTCGATGGTCAATCCCGCAATTGGTAAGTTGGGGTGAACGGCGATCGCGATGCCTTCCAGCGCTACCGGCACTTCCCGCAGGGTAAACCCACGCTGTTGGGCCGCCTGAAATTCATTGGGGTTGACCGAGCGAGAAGATTGGGCAAAGGCCAACTGGTTGTCGATGAGCATACGAATGCCGCTGCCGGATCCGGGGGTGCCGGTGGTGGGATTGGTATAGCGCAACTGAAACCCCGGATGGGCCTGCTGAAGGGCGGGATCGACGGTACCGCGAATGGGTGCCCAGGTGGTGCTACCGCCATAGGCAAATAGGCCAGCCGGAACATTTGCCACATCGGCGAAGGAATTGCCTGAAGAAGGCGGGGTGGAGATGGGCGAGGAGGTGGGAGACTGCCCCGGCGAACCGGTGCCCGACAGAAGGGCGTTGAGATTAAACTGCCGCGAGAACCACCAGACTCCGGCACTAAGGAGCGCAGCGGTCAGCAGAAAGGCGGCGATTAAAGCAGGGGTATCGCGTTTTTGAGCCATAGGTTTCGGCGATGGGTCGGCAGGATGGTCGCTAAAACAGTCGCTAAAACAGCAGAGAGATGAGGCGATGGATAATCAGAAATAAAATTGCCCCCGTGATAAACAGCAGGGCGGTCATCACCGGCAGAAAAACCACCAACACCAGGGGCATGCCCACGATCTGAAGCAGGGAAAAGCCCCAGAACCACTCGTAGACGAGGGCCGCGACTAGAAAAATCCCGACAAAGATAATCAGGTCAATGCCCTCAATGATGCGGCCCACCTGCAGTCCGGCCACCACCAGCGCCAGCAGTGCCGTTAACCCCAGGCTGAGACCCGACACCCCCAGCCAGCTCACCAGGGCGATCGCCCCTAGTCCGGCGGTAAATCCGGTGAAGCCAGCCCCCGCCACGATGGGCAACGGCGACAGGGAGCGACGGGGGGAGCGCGCAGCAACGGGGGCCGATGTCGCTGGGCGGGGGCGACGGGCAGCCGATGGGGAAGATGGCGTTGCTGGTACTGGGGCAGGCGGTGGCGGTGGGGCAGGCGCGACGGGGGGTGCAGGGGGCGGCAGGGTTTGGGCAGCGACGGGGGGCGGCGGCGGTGGTGGAGAACTGACGGCGGGAACCGACGCTGGCGCTTTGCCAAGGGGGCGGCGCTTGAGGGCATCGGCCACCTCTGACACCGACTGGAAGCGATCGCTGGGGGTGGGCTGCAGCATTCGGTTCAAAACGGACTCCAGCCCATCGCTTACCTGGGCATGGGCACGCCAGGTCCAGGTATTGGTGTAGGAGTCGTAAACATCGGTGGGCTGCTTGCCGGTGAGCAGGGTGACACAGGTGACCGCCAGGGCGTAGAGATCGGTGGCCGGATAGACGACCCCGCCCGCCATCTGTTCCGGGGGGGCAAAGCCCATGGAATAAATCCCCGTCGATCGCTGCTGGGCCTGTCCCAGCCCCTGGCCAGTGGTGACCTGCTTCACCGCGCCAAAATCCAGCAGGTAAATTTGCCCATCGCGCGATCGCATGATGTTGGACGGCTTGATGTCGCGGTGGATGGTGCCGTTGTCGTGGACAAACTTGAGAATTTTTAACACGTCGATGAAGACTTTGAGCACCTCTGTCTCCGAGAACGGCCCCTTCTGTTCCAGCTCTTCCTCCATGTTCTGCCCATCAATGTATTCCTGTACCAGATAGAAATATTCTTTGGTTGCCCCCGTCGCGTCTGGAACGCTTAACTCAAAGAAGGCGTACAGGTTTGGAATCGATGGATGGTGGTTGCCCAGCTTTTCTAGTGCCTCTGCCTCTCGCTGAAAGAGATCCTGGGCAATTTTCAACTGGTCGGGGCTGAGATCTCCCGATGGCAAAAACTGCTTAACGACGCACTGGCGCATGGTGGGAGTGTAGCGGTCGATCGCCAGAAAAGCAGCACCAAATCCGCCCCGCCCCAGGAGCCGCGTCGGCATATACCGGCCCAGGAGCATCTGCGGCATTCCACAGGTGGTACAGTACTTTTGCTGAACCGTTTTGAAGACGGTCGAATCGTCCAGATCTGCAAAGATGTTAACCGGTCGGGGGCAGCCTGGACGGGTGCAGTAGGTTTGCATGGATGGTCTGAGCGGTGCTCGCCACTAGGAGCTACTGGAATTGGGCGTTGTTGCCTTAACCGGCAACGAATCATCGGGGGTGACCACCGCCGCAGCGCCCCCCACGCCCACATTGGCAGGACGGGGAGCGTCGGCTGAGAGGCGATCGGCCTTGGGGTTGAGCATGGAAAACTGGGGCAAAATTTCTTGAATAAAGGCATCTGCGGCTTTCGAACGATAGCGGTTGGGGTTGATAATCACCGCCAGCATTCGGTTGACCACTACCCCATCGATCCGCGATCGATGCAGTACCCCCATTTGCAGCTCTTTTTCGATGGCCGAAATTGAGACGAATGCAGCCCCCAACCCTGATTGCACAGCGTTCTTGATCGCCTCTATTGAGTTTAGCTCCATCTCAATCTTCAGGCGACGGGTTTCAATGCCCGACCGGCTCAACACCTGGTCAATCACCTTGCGAATTGTGGATTGGGAGTCAAGCGCGATAAATTGTAGCTTGTAAAGGTCGTCTTTCTGAACCGTGATATTGCGTGCTAGCGGATGGAAAACAGGCAAAATCAGTGCTAGTTCGTCTTCAGCATAGGGAATAATCTCTAAAGAGTCCTGAAGCTCAGGGGGCACTTCTCCACCGATAATTGCCAGGTCTATTTGACCATTCGCAACGCTCCAGGCAGTGCGGCGAGTGGAGTGGACATGCAGTTGCACGGCAACATCGGGATACTGCTGTCGAAATCGACCGATCATCCTTGGCAGCAGATAGGTTCCGGTGGTTTGGCTCGCTCCTACAATCAGGGTTCCCCCCTGGAGATTTTGCAAATCTTCAATGGCACGGCAGGTTTCTTGGCATAAAGACAGAATGCGATCGCCATATTTGAGGAGAAGATGACCTGCTTCGGTAAGCTGCGCCCGTCGCCCTCCCCGATCGAATAGGGGGACATCTAACTGGCGCTCCAGGTTTTGCACCTGCAGACTCACGGCGGGTTGGGAAACGTAGAGGCTATCAGCAGCCCGCTTAAAGCTTCCCTCAGCGGCGATCGCCTTCAAAATTCGCAACTGATCCAAAGTAAATGGAAGATCAGACATGACAACTAAACCTGACAAAAAGGGGTCGAACACCAATGCACAGCAGCAAACGTAACCAAAATAAATAAGTTTTATTGCAAAAAATCACAGAAAGCATAATGAACAGCAGGAATAATAAACGGGTTGCTCAGTAGCCACAGGTATTGGGTTTTGAATGTGGGTAGACTAGCAAATGCCTGCTCTACCAGGTAAACAGATACGAAACTTAAAAATTGCTAAACATCGTATGAAGCGGGAAGTTGTTCAAGACTTTCTGAATTTACCAGGAATTGCAGGGGTTGCCCTAATTGATGGGCGATCGCGCCCCTACTTTTATGGAATCGATCAAATCTTAAACTTCCAGCAAAAGCAGGCTCTCGCCCAGGGGATTCAGCAAGTAATCGAAACGACCCCAACCACATTTCAATGTTTCGAATTCCAATTTAACGGGCACCAGGTCTATATATACAAATTAGACCACGGCGTTATCCTACTTGTTCTAGCAAACAACGAGCTAATTTACCCAGCTTATACAGATATCGTGGCGCGGCTCACCCATGAGCTACAGGAAGATATTACCAGCGCGATCGCAAATTTCCGCCTTGCCGCTGGCACGGTAACCCTCAACAACGCCAGCGATCGGGGGCAATCGACTGAGTCCCTGCCGCCTAACAATATTGTCGCCAGCGACTTGGCCGATTATCCCGAAGCGCTCCAGCCCTCTCCTCCGCCCCCTGACCCTTTACTGCCACCTACGAATCCGCCGCCTACCGTCGCTCCGTTCCCCCAACCTGGGAATACTGTTGCTGATGGGGCGATCGCCCAACCCACAACCCTGAAGGACATCCTCACCGCCCTGAATCGGTTCAGTCAACAAACTACCCGCTATCTGGGGCCGACGATGGTTGCCAATTACTGGAAGTCCAGCCGACCTGCAATCGATTGGTTGAGCAACTTTCAGGTAGACCGCTCCGGGCAGATTTCATTCTCAGGCGCATCTATAGTGGCAGGGAGTCCGTCCGTCACCGATGAGCAGCATCGCTGGCTACAGGACTGGGTTACTGCCTTCATCAAGCGATGCTCCATCGTGATTCGGGATTTCCCATCCATGATTCGCAAGATGGAACTGGAGCCGCAGCAAAAAATCTTGCTGCTGTCCGATGAGTTTCACTGAATGCATTAGATGGGGGATCAATCCTCACAACCTCGGCAGACCCAATCTGGAGATAAGGAAAAATTTCGATGGTCAAAACAATCAGGCTGGAGCCAATCGGGCAGGAATCCACGGTTGAAACAAACGGCAATTTGCTCTCGGTATTGCTGAATAAAGACCTGGATGTGCTCAAAGAGTGCGGCGGACGGGGAATGTGCGCCACCTGCCATGTTTACGTTAAAGAAGGCATGGAGGCGCTCACGCCCATCAGCCGTCGCGAGCAGCGCACGTTGGAAGTCATTACCTCGTGCAAGCCCAACTCCCGTCTGGCCTGTCAGGCCCGCGTTCAGCTCAATGGCGTGGTGGTGGAGCTGCCTCCGGGGATGTACGTCAACTCCTTGCAGGACATTGAAGCCCTGGTGGGGCGACGGGCTGATCAGGACATGCTGCACCCCATTACCGGCCAGGTGCTGGTAGAGTCGGGGAAACTGATTACCCGCTCAATTCTCAAGCAGCTAGAGGCCAGCCCCAGCTTCAAGGTTGGCGAATATTTCGTCAATACAACGGAGGCTTAAGCGGGGGCGCAGCCGTGAATGAATTAAGCCCTGCCGCACCGATGGCCTCCCCAATCGTGAAGGTAGCGCAATTTTGCCAGCACCCACCGCAGGGGCAAATGGCCGCCCCCACCGTAGGGGCAAATGGCCACCACCGCAGGGGCAAATAGTCAAACCCATCGTAGGGGCAAACAGTCAAACCCACCGTAGGGGCAAACAGTCAAACCCACCGTAGGGGCAAATGGCCATTTGCCCCTGCAGGGTTCACATCCAGGTTAGCAATGCCCTCTGACGACGGAAGGCGTTTTATAGCAAAAATCCCAGCCCCAGCAACAGACCGCTCCAGAAGTGCAGCGAGACGGCAATGAATTTGCTGTTGCTGACCCGCTCGGGTTGGTCGTGATGGGTGGTGACGTGGCGCACCAGGGTATGGGCGGTGGGGAAGCTGGCCAGAAGCAGCAGTGTCCAGGCAGGAAAAATTCCTAGCAGCACAAAGGCGGCAGTGAGGGCAAAAATGCTGCCACCCAGCCACGGCATCAGATTGGCACTGCGCTGGGTACCCAGACGGGCAACGGGCGATCGCTTACCCGCCGCCAGGTCATCCGCCACCTGATGAAAGTGGGAGCAAAACAGGATCAGGCTAGTGCTTATGCCGATGATCACCGAGGCGGCCAGGGCCGATAGCGACCAAGTTTGGGTCTGGCTGTAGTAGGCGGCCAGCACCGCCAGAGGGCCAAAGGTGACAAAACAAATCGGCTCCCCCAGCCCCTGGTAGCCCAGGCGGAAGGGCGGCCCCTGGTAGGTATAGCCCAGGAAGCAGCAGAGCAGCACCAGGGCCAGCACGGTGATATCCCGCTGCCACCAGGCGATCGCCAGAATGCCCAGAACGCCCAGGGCAAGGCACAGGTTTGCCAGCCAGAAGATGAGCGGCTTATTTTGGGTGAGGTTGACCAGGGAATGGGGCTTGTTGCGGTCAATGCCCGTTTCTGAGTCAAATACATCGTTACTGAGGTTGAGCCAGGCCACGATGGCGATCGCCCCCAGGGAAAAGGCGGCAAAAACAGGCAGGTTGAGCTGCTGAGTACTGCCCCAGGCAACGGCGGACCCTACCCAAATGGGAATAATGGCAACGCTATACATGGGAGGCTTGATGGCGGCCAGCCACAGCTTTGCCTGGGGGTTACGGGCCAGCGACGGCAGCACCGGCAACGGGAGGAGATTTTTATTAGACCACTTTGTCGTCATCGATATCGGTAATGCGACGGTTGGAGAAAAACGCCAGGAGGCTCCATCATTGTAAGTCGATGGTGGGGGGCAACCGGTAGAGGAAAGAAATTAGCCGCCGAGGGTTAAGTGCACGGCAGCGGGGCGATCGCCCCAGCCACGACTGAACGCCTGATGCGGCCTTTAATCAGAAATTTACCCAGCCTTAATCGATTTTTAGTTTTTTGTCACCGAAATTTACGCTGGCTGTTTGAACGGTGGAGTACATCATGGGAACACTAGAGCCGTCACTGCATTGGAGCTTTACCTCCAGGAGTTCAGGGATGTCGGGTGCAAACGCTTGTCAAACCGGTATTATCGTAGCGATCGCCGCAGTCACGACCATTTTTACCACCGTCACCACCAGCTACCTTCTCAACCGCCCCTGGTGCATGCAGCCTCAGGCCGATGGGGGTTACGCGATCGCCTATGGCGCAAACCAGTGTGAGAGCCTGGAGCAGCAGCGCCCCAGTCGTAGCATGGTGTTTCAGTGGGAACCTGGGCTGCAGGCTCCCAACGATCAGCTTTAGCTAACCGGAGCACGACCAGGCACATCCAGGGGCGGCGTCGTCGTCAGCGCAGCAGCCGGACGTTGGCTTGTTGACACCTGCACCGAAATATTGGCCGGAATGACGACGCGGGGTTGGGACGGGTGAATGCGAGAAACCACCTCGTAATTGATGGTGCCCATCCAGGCGGCTAGCTGCTCTGCATTGACCTGCTCCTCGCCGTCAGTTCCCAGTAAAGTGGCGACGCTGCCCACTCGCACCTCTGGGATGTGGGTTACATCCACCATCATCATATTCATACAAATGCGACCGCAAATGGGTGCCCGCAGGCCGTGGATGATGACGTAGCCCAGATTAGACAGCCGCCGATCGTAGCCCTCGTGATAGCCCAGGGGCAATACGGCAATTTTCATGGGGTGGGTAGCGCGATAGGTGCGCCCATAGCCCACATAGCCGCCAACGGGCACCGCTTTGACCTGGGCCACCCGCGCCCGCCAGGACAGTACCGGCTCCAACTGGGGAATGGTGAGGTCGGGACGTTGGCCTGCCGAACCGGTAGGGCGATCGCCCGCTGTCTGTAGCAGGGTGACATAGGTTTCCGTCGAGGGCCACAGGCCATAGGCGGCAATGCCGACCCGCACCAGGGAACCGTGGGCTTCCGGCCAGAGGAGGGTGGCCGCTGAATTGGCCGAGTGGACCATGGGCACCTCAAAACCGGCCTGCCGAAAAGCGGCCTGTGCCGCCTGCAGCGTCGTGAGCTGCTGACGGGCGAACCGATGATTAGTCGTGTCTTCGATATCGGCGTAGTGGGTCGTGATGCCTTCTAGCTCGACGCCGTCCAGGGTTTGAATAAAGCGGGCCAGGTCGAGGGCCTCCGCCAGGGGCAGCCCCTGACGATGGGTGCCGGTTTCAATCTTGAGGTGAACGGGCACGACTGTATCGGTGCCCTGGGCGGCCTGGGCCAGGGCAGAGGCCACCTCCGCGTCATACAGCACCAGGCGCGCCTGGGTAGCAACCACCTGGGGAGCCAGGGCAGCGGAGACATTGCCGCAAATGTAAATCGGAGCGGTAATGCCCGCCTGCCGGAGGGCGATCGCCTCGTAGGCAAAGTTGACGATCAGCCAGTCGGCCCCTGCCTGGAGAAAAGCGATCGCGCAGGGAATCAGACCATGCCCAAAGGCGTCAGCCTTGACAACCACCCCCAGCCGCACCGCCGACCCGATCCGCTGCCGCAGGAGCCTTACATTTGCCTCAATGGCCGCCTGGGAAACTTCGCACCAGGAGGAAGCGGTTTGCAGCAGGGAATCTTGAACTGGATCCAGGGGCGGGGTTGGCGGCTCATCGTTTTGACCGTCCTGGCAGCCCTGGAAGTAAATACTCTGGCCATTGGGGTCGGTTTGGCCGTTCTGGCGACCCTGACCATGCTGACCGCTTTTTCTATGCTGATACTGTGCCATTCGTCATGCCTCCCATGCCAACTCACACCGGGAATTTATCCACAGATTCATCGTGGACTCATCCGTTAGTTAGACTGTAGCGTGTTGTGTCCGGTGAATAGGTAGCCCCCGATAGACGAAGGGGGGGGAGGGGCGATCGCTTATTTTGCCCAGGGCGTTTTCAGGAATCACGTCTTTGGAATCGCGTCTTTGGAATTGCGTCTTTGGAATTGCGTCTGACGGGTTGAAGCAAGTCGGCCTTAAACCTGTTGAAAAAGTTAACGTTGAGGTGGGCCGATCGAGAGGCTCAATGCCATAATGACTGCGGTTTGCAATAGAAGCCCAGGGGGCGGTTGCAGCGACTCTACGGCGTTTTCCAGGGAGCGAACCTCGAATTGGGATACAGAGCTTCACAGAATGTTACATTTCCACTGAAAAACGACCTTTGGAGGCAGCCGATCCTTGCTTGCATGAGTATTTAGACTCATCGATTTGACGGAAAATTTGGGGCGATCGCGCCTGAAGCGCCGCAACTTGGTTGACGCATCTTTGTCTGGCCTACAACAAAAAAGTAAACAAAACTTTAGGATCTCCCTTTGCTTTCCCCATCAGAATTTATTGCTAGCATCAACTCTTAACAACTTGTAAAAAACAAACACCCAGGCACGTTGTATAAAGAATTCTGGAGGGAATGGAAAGCAGATAGAACCTAACCCGGTCGCCGGTTATAAGGTTGTTAAGCTCTCTCATATTTAGAGGGAAGTTTCTCAGATTTCTCTGGCAGTGCCTCTGGCGAGGCTTGGGGAGTTTGAGGTTCAGCCGCAAGTCGGTTGGCACTGGGTAGGCCCTTCATCTGAATCCGTTCTCCGATTATCTGCTTAAGTCAAATAGGAGTTTAGTCAATGTTTGACGCATTTACGAAGGTTGTTTCTCAGGCTGACGCACGGGGCGAGTATCTTTCTGGTTCTCAGCTCGATGCCCTGAAGCAAATGGTTGCTGACAGCAACAAGCGCATGGATGCTGTTAACCGGATCACCAGCAATGCTTCCACCATCGTTGCCGACGCCGCTCGCGAACTGTTCGCTGAGCAGCCTCAGCTGATCGCTCCTGGTGGCAACGCCTACACCAACCGCCGTATGGCTGCTTGCCTGCGCGACATGGAAATCATCCTGCGCTATGTGACCTACGCTATTTTCTCTGGCGACCCCAGTGTTCTTAACGATCGCTGCCTCAACGGTCTGAAGGAAACCTACGTTGCTCTCGGTACCCCCGGTGCTTCCGTAGCTGTTGGCGTACAAAAAATGAAGGAAGCTGCTCTGAAGATCGCTGGCGATCCTCAAGGCATCACCCCTGGCGACTGCAGCTCTCTGATGTCCGAGATCGGCGGCTACTTTGACCTGGCTGCTTCCGCTGTTGCTTAATTGCGCCAGTCGCGTGGCGGCAATGGTGCCGTCGCAACTTTGTCAATCCTACGGGTTCAAGTTCTGTAGAAGTGACCACCTGCGTCAGTTCTCTACAGACATTAATCGACGAAACATTTGCAAAACATTAGGGAGACACCTTTATGAAGACCCCTCTCACTGAAGCAGTTGCAGCCGCTGATTCTCAAGGCCGTTTTCTCAGCAGCACCGAACTGCAAACCGCTTTCGGTCGCTTCCGTCAGGCTCAAGCTAGCCTGCAAGCAGCTCAAGCTCTGACCGACAAGGCTAACAGCCTGGTTCAGGGTGCTGCTCAAGCCGTTTACAACAAGTTCCCCTACACCACTCAGATGCAGGGACCGAACTACGCTTCTACCGAAGTGGGCAAGCAAAAGTGTGCCCGTGACATCGGCTACTACCTGCGCATGGTGACCTACTGCCTGGTTGCTGGTGGCACTGGCCCCATGGACGAGTACCTGGTTGCTGGTCTTGATGAAATCAACCGCACCTTCGAACTGTCCCCCAGCTGGTACGTTGAAGCTCTCAAGTACATCAAAGCTAACCATGGCTTGAGCGGCGACCCTGCTGTTGAAGCTAACTCCTACATCGACTACGCGATCAACGCCCTGAGCTAGACCGCGACCGTATGCCCGGAGAGGCAGGCAGTTGTTAGCTACGTGAGGTTAGCAAGTGTTTGTCTGTCCGGGCATTGTTGTATCTGTTTTCTGACCGATTATTTCTGACGCATACCGAGGAGGTCGGTTATGACAAGTTTGACGGCAGCGACGCGGTTAGGGATTGCAGCGTATGTCGAGGCTCCCCGTGTTGAGCTACGGGCCAACGCAACGGAGGATGATTTGCGGGCCGTGATTCGGGCTGCCTATCGTCAAGTGCTCGGCAATGATCACATCATGGCCAGTGAGCGGCTCACCAGTGCTGAATCAATGCTGCGCCGTCGTGAGATCACGGTGCGTGATTTTGTGCGGGCGATCGCCCAGTCTGATCTTTATAAGCAAAAGTTTTTCCACTCCAATCCACAAAACCGCTTTATTGAGCTGAATTACAAGCATTTATTAGGCCGTGCGCCCTACGACCAGTCAGAGGTGGCTGAACACACCGCCATCTATGCCCGGTCAGGATATGAAGCAGAGATTAGTTCTTACATTGACTCTGCCGAATATCAAGAGCGGTTCGGCGATTGGATTGTGCCCTATGCGGCAGGATTTTCCACCCAGCGGAACCAAAAAACCGTGGGCTATAGCCGCATGTTCCAGCTCCACCGGGGCTATGCCAACAGCGATCGCGCCCAGGGCAGCGGCAACCGGGCACGGCTGGTTCAGGAACTGGCTCGTAACAGCGCCTCTCCTGTGCGATCGGGCGAGGCAGGCAAAACCATAATTGGTACCCTTGGCGGCAACCGGGAAACCCTCTATCGCGTGCGGGTGACCCAGGGAGCAGCGGCGGGTGTGCTTCCCCGAGTACGACGCAGCAACACGGAATACCTGGTCTCCTATGAGCAGTTGTCCCGTCGTCTGCAGCAAATCAATCGCATGGGCGGCAAAGTGGTTAGTATCACCACCGCCTAAATGCCAAAAAAGCCTCTATTGCTTACTGGCAATAGAGGCCGCCTCCCAAATGGGAGTTTTTTGTGTCTAGATCTAGATTATAGGAGAATCTTACGTGGCGATTACAGCAGCAGCGTCCCGGCTGGGCACCTCGGCCTTCAGCGAAACCTCCCCAGTCGAACTCCGCATGAACTACACCGACGAGGATGTGGATGCCGTCATCCGTGCCGTCTATCGTCAGGTGTTGGGCAATGACTATCTGATGAAGTCTGAGCGCCTTACCAGTGCCGAGTCCCTTTTGCGCAATGGCTACATCACAGTGCGGGAGTTTGTGCGCTCGGTGGCCAAGTCTGAGCTTTACAAGGGCAAGTTTTTCTACAACAACTTCCAGACCCGTGTCATTGAACTCAACCACAAGCATCTGCTGGGCCGCGCTCCCTATGATGAGTCGGAAGTCGTGTTTTTCCTGGATCTTTACCAGAATAAGGGCTACGACGCTGTTGTTGACTACTACCTCGACAGTACGGAGTATCAGCAGAGCTTTGGGGAAAATATTGTCCCCTACTATCGCGGTTTCAACACCCAAGTCGGGCAGAAAACCGTGGGCTTTACCCGCATGTTCCGGCTGTATCGGGGCTATGCCAATAGCGATCGCTCCCAGCTAGAGCGCAACCGCACCCGCCTCGCTACCGAGTTGGGTAAAAACATGGCTACTGCCGTTGTTGGCCCGTCGGGTGCAAATGGTGGTTTTGCCTTCCGCGAATCGGCCAAGGGCAAAACCCCTCAAAAAGCGCTGGGCGGTACGGTGCCCTTCGGCCAGACCCAGGGTCGCATGTTCCGTGTCGAAGTGGCAGGTATCCGCAATCCTGGCTATCCCAAGGTGCGCCGCAGCAGCCAGGCGTTCCTGGTGCCCTACGAAAAGCTGTCTGCCAAGCTTCAGCAAATCAACAAGCTGGGCGGTCGGGTGGCCAGCATCACGCCAGCGGACTAGATTTCTGGAGGTGATGGCAGGGCCATACCTCTGTGTCTCCAGCGCTGCTGAATTTGGATTTGAACGGGGTAGGGGCAAATGGCCATTTGCCCCTACGGGGTTGCACAGGAACCATCGTTCTTGCTGTCATTCGGCACCGCCGCCTGCTTGTCAAACAAGCGCAAACAGATTAGCTTAATTGCAAGGGTTGTCCCGCATTCAAAGATTTGCTGATAGGAGAAAAGAACTCATGATCGGTCAAAGCACGGTTGGCATGACGGAGACCTCTCCGTCAAAAAATCGGGTTTTCGTTTACGAAGTCAAGGGCTTGCGTCAAAACGACATGACGGACAAGCAGAGCTATCCAGTGCGCAATAGCGGCAGCGTTTTCATCAAGGTGCCCTACAGCCGCATGAACGAAGAAATGCGCCGCATCACCCGCATGGGCGGCGAAATTGTCGCCATTCACCCGGTTGGTGCCGAAACCAACGGCGCTAATTAGGAACGCGAATAACACCACACGCACCCGGTAGGGGCGAAGCATTTCGTAGTTACCTTTGGATCTTTTTCTGAACGTATTGCCGAAATGCTTCGCCCCTACGCCATGTTGATTGATGAATTTTTCTGGTTTTTATGGGTTCCGACGCAACGCCGACTGGGATTACGGAAGAATCGCTGACGGTGGAGCAGGCGATCGCCAACCTCCAGCAAACCGAAGACCCCAGCAGTCGCTACTATGCTGCCTGGTGGATCGGGCGCTTTCGGGTGCGGGAACCGATCGCCATTGATGCCCTGATTCAAGCACTAAACGATGAAACCGATCGCTCCCCCGACGGTGGCTATCCCCTGCGGCGGAATGCAGCCAGGGCGTTGGGAAAGGTGGGCGATCGCCAGTCTGTCCCTCCTCTCGCTGCCTGTCTCGCCTGTGCGGACTATTACGTGCGCGAGGCTGCCGCTCAGTCTTTGGAAGAATTAGGAGATGCGAGCTGCGCCGCTGCTTTAGCTGCATTACTGGACGGAGGCATGGAAGACACGGAACTGCGCCCCGGAACCCCCCATCTGCGCCAGCCCTACGATGCGGTCATTGAAGCGTTGGGAACATTAGGCGTGAAAGACGCCATTCATGTGATCCAGCCTTTTGTCGAGCACCCAGTGCCCCGAATTCGCTACGCGGCGGCGCGGGCTATGTACCAGTTGACCCAGGAAAGCCAGTACGGCGATCGCCTCGTACAAGCCCTGGGAGAAACCGACTTGCAGCTACGGCGGACGGCCCTGATGGATTTGGGGGCAACGGGGTACGTGCCTGCGGCGGGGGCGATCGCCCAAACCCACGCCGAAAATAGCCTTAAATTGATTGCCCTCAAAGGCTTGCTGGAATCCCACCTGGCTTCCCGTGATCCAATCACAACGGAAAAATTTGAGCTGCCCGCCTCGGCTACCCACATTATGGAGCTGATGGATAGCCTACTTTAATCATGTTTCAAGCACCATGACCGCAACTATTCAAACCCTGATTCAGGCCGTTGAAGCCGCCGATTCCAAGCCGCGCATGGTGGAAGCAGTCCGACATTTGGCCTCAACCCAATCCCCCGACAGCATCCCCACCCTGATTCAGGTGTTGGGCTATAACAATCCGGGGGCGGCGGTGGCGGCGGTGGATGGACTGGTGCGCCTGGGGGACGTGGCCGTACGTCCGCTGCTGGACGAGCTGGATGGTTACAACTATGGGGCCAGGGCCTGGGCTATTCGGGCGCTTTCGGAAATCGCCCACCCGGATGGGCTGGAAATCCTGCTGGCTGCAGCCCAGTCAGACTTTGCCTTGAGTGTACGACGGGCGGCGGCACGGGGGTTGGGGCGACTGCGCTGGCAGGTGCTTCCCACCGATGAGCGAGAGGCTGCCCAGGAAAAGGCTTTAGAAACCTTGCTGACCGCTTCCCAGGATATGGAATGGGTAGTGCGCTATGCTGCCATTGTTGGATTACAGGCGCTGGCTGGAGCGATCGCCTCCGGTCGTGATGAGTGGCGATCGCAGATCCGCACTTGCTTTGAGGAACTAATTAACACAGATGATACCCTCGTCGTCCGAAGTAGGGCACTCTGGGGGCTTCAGTGCTTGAAATCGGCAGTTTGGTCGACCCAGGCGCTGAAGTCGGTTGAATAGAGGCCGTCTGGACGTCGATCGCTCACAGGTTGTCCTTGAGGTGGGTGCTGAGGCGGGCCAGCGGCCCATATTCCCTCTTGAAACAGTCTAGCAGTCGGCCATAGATGGGAATGAGGGGCTGGTAGCGGGCCACGTTCTCGGCGATGGGCGTCTGATCATGGCTGGCCTGCACCCGTTTGGCGGCTTCCTCCAGGGAGGGAATGTCTCCCAGGGCACATAAGCCCAGCAGGGCAGCCCCAAAGCAGGAGGCTTCGTAGCTTTCAGGCACGGTGATGGGGCGATCGCAAATATCCGCCAGGATCTGCCGCCACAGGGCCGACTGGGCAAATCCCCCCGATGCCCGAATCGTCTCAGCTTTGCCCGCCGCCTCTTCCAGGGCCTCCAGCACCAGCCGCAGGTTGAACACCACCCCTTCCAGCACAGCCCGCACCAGGTGGGCCTTGGTGTGGTGCAGCGCCAGCCCAAAGAAGCTACCCCGCGCATCAGCATTCCACAGGGGCGATCGCTCCCCCGCCAGGTAGGGGTGGAACAAAATCCCGTCTGCACCGGGGGGAATGGTGGCCGCCATGTCCGTAAGAATGTCATAGGCGTCCTGCTGGAGCAGTTCGGCGGTGGCGACCTCGGTGGCGGCGAGGCGATCGCGCACCCACTGGAATACAATGCCGCCGTTGTTCACCGCGCCGCCAATCACCCAGTGCTGAGCCGTCAGCGGATAGCAGAACAGAATTTCGTTGGGGTCGGTCTGGGGCTGGGGCGCAACGGTACGAATGGCCCCACTCGTCCCCAGAGTAATGGCGACGGTGCCGGGGGCGATCGCCCCCACCCCCAAATTCGCCAGGCAGCCATCGCTGGCCCCCACCACCACGGGGGTTTCCCGCGCCAGCCCCATCTCGGCGGCACAGGCGGCTTGCAGAGGCGGCATCACGTGGGTAGTTGGTACCAGGCAGGACAGTTTCTGGGCGGAAACCCCTGCCAAATCCAGGGCAGCCGCATCCCAGTTCAGGGTGTTGAGGTTAAACAACCCTGTGGCTCCGGCGATGGAGTAGTCCACCACAAAATCTCGGCAGAGCTGAAACAGCACGTATTCCTTAATGGAAACAAAGCGGGAGGCTCGCTTAAACAGGTCGGGGTGGTCGTGCCGCAGCCAGACTAGCTTGACCAGGGGCGACATGGGGTGAATGGGCGTGCCCGTGCGCTGGTAGATGTCATGCCCGTGGCTGTGGCGGATTTTGCTGGCCCAGTCGGCACTGCGGTTATCGGCCCAGGTAATGCTAGCAGTGAGGGGTTCGTTGGCAGCATCCAGCAGAATCAGGCTGTGCATGGCAGCGCTGAAGGACAAACACCGCACCTGGGAGGGCGCAATGTCGCTCTGGGCCATCACGTTGCCCACGGAAGTCTTGACTGCGTCGCAGATTTCCTCCGGGTCTTGCTCGGCAGCTTCCGGCGTAGGGCGATTCAGGGGATAGCCGACGGCTGCCTTTTCGACAATGTCGCCTGTATCTGTAAAGAGAACGGCCTTGGTACTGGTGGTGCCAATATCAACGCCGAGGACGTAAGTAGGGGAAGTCATGGTTCGTTGGGTTGAAGGGTGAATAGGGGAAGCGGGAGAAGGGGGAGTTTTAAGTTAAGAGTTTTGAGGTAAGTGACCGCAAATTTTCGTAGGGTGCGTCATCGCGTAGTGTGACGCACCGAAGCCTGATGAAGTGGTGCGTTGGGCTGACGCCACAACACACCCTACAGCCATACCCGAAAGGGCTAGCGTCGGAAGAAAGTCACAGGAATAGGCTGATCACCAGCACTACGAGAAAGCCGACGACGCCCAGGATGGTTTCCAGTACCGTCCAGGAGCGCAGGGTGTCTTTCTCATCAATGCCAAAGTAGCGGCTCACCAGCCAGAAGCCGGAGTCGTTGACATGGGAGAGGACGGTGGCTCCGCAGGCGATCGCAATAGTAATTGCCCCAATCATCGGAGCCGAGTAGCCAACGGTGGTGACCACAGGAGCGATAAGTCCTGCCGCCGTGACCATCGAGACCGTCGCTGACCCCTGACTGATGCGTACGACCGTGGCGATTAGAAACGCCAGCACAATGACGGGCAGGTTGGTCTGTGCCGTCACGTCGGCCAGGGCATCGCCAATGCCGGTTTCCACCAGAACGTTACCAAAGACGCCGCCTGCCCCGGTGACCAGAATAATCAGACCCACGGGTTCGAGCGATCGCGTGGCAAATTTCTGAATCTCGCCCAGACTGTATCCCATGCGCTTTCCTAAGAAATAGAAGGCCAGCAGGGCGGCAATCAGCAGGGCGGTAAACGGGTGGCCGATGAAGCTCACCCAGGCCAATACTGGACTCTCTTCCGGCAGGATGGCGGTAAACAGGGTATTGATGAGAATCAGCACCAGTGGCACGGCGATAATGGCCAGCACCATACCAAAGCTCAGCGTCTTTTCGGTGCCGCCCCGCTTGGGTTCAGGAGTTTCAACCTCCATGTATTCGGGCACTTCCACAAAGATCTGGCCAGCAATGAACTTACCAAAGTAAATACCACCGATGATCATGGCAGGAATGCCCGCCGCCAGTCCAAACAGAATCACCCAGCCCAGATCGGCTCCTAGGAGAGCGGCTACCGCCACAGGTCCCGGTGTGGGCGGAATGAAGCTGTGGGCCACCGCAATCCCAGCCACCAGGGGAATGCCGTAGTAGAGGAGCGATCGCCCATACCGCCGCGCCAGGGAGTACACCATGGGGATGAACAGAATCAGCGCCACATCAAAAAACACCGGAATGGCTACGATGACGCCAGTTAACCCCAAGGCCCACTGCACCCGGTCTTTGCCAGACTTGGCCACCAGGGTATCGGCAATTTGCTCTGCCCCCCCGGAGACTTGCAGCATCTCACCAAACATGGTGCCCAGACCTACCACGATGGCGATGTAGCCCAGGGTACCGGCCATACCCTCCTGGATCACATCAACAATTTCACCGGGGGGAATGCCGCCAATCATGGCGACGACAAAGCTACTCACCAGCAGCGCTACAAACGCCTGCAACCGCAAGACGATGACGAGAAAAAGCAGTAGGGCAATGCCAAATACTGCTACAAAAACAAGTGAAAAGGTAGACATAGCTCGATTACTCGATTACTTGATTATTTTTTGTTTTGAATAGGACTTACGCACTGCGTGCGGTGTCCCGGAGTTTTGGGCGGTTTTACGAACGCGCTGCGCCCACAAAACCACTAAATTACGTAAGTAGAACTGCATTGAAAAACGAAGGTTAGAAAACCGGTGGGGCGCTCCCCCGGTTTTCTAACATGAATTTAATTGTGCTGACCTACTTAAGTCCTATTGAATTGAGTTCAAAAGTATTTCAAACCTGGTTTATCAATAGGGTGGGTGAAGGGACGCAGCCCTTGCCCATTATTGAGGAGATGATTAAAATTGATTGAAAAAGTACGGGATTAACCAACCAATTTGAAACATCTCAGCCGAGCACAACCAATCCCAGAAATGCGCCTCCATGTTGGGAGAAAGCACCCGGAGTCACCCAAAAACAGCAATGTTTCACAAACTGCTTTCCACAGCCTGTGATCAAAGCTCCCTCGGCTCTTTCTTTAGGGTTTCACTGCCGCCCCTTCCCTTCATCCTTCAAAGGGGATAACTGTACGATTTAGTACATAATTCTTCATTTTTATGTTCCACTAGGTAGAACTGCATTGAAAAACGAAAGTTAGAAAACCGGTGGGGCGCTCCCCCGGTTTTCTAATACGAATTTAATTGTGCCGACCTACTTACTTCTAGCCTGAACGGCTTACAGAGTTTCCCTCTAGTCTCCTGGTGTCTACAAGCCGCAACATCCCATCCCTGGCACAAAGCGCTATAAATAAAGTGCAGTCAGGAGCAAGCCCATGAGCCAGCAACCGTCAACCCAGTGGGATTTATGTCGCTTTGTCAAAACCCTCGCCTACTTTGGGGCCGTACCGCTCCTCAGTGGTATTGGCTGGTTTCAACAGCTTTTTGGGAGTGAACCCAACCCCAGAGCCTCGCAAACGGCGATCGCCTACCGTCCCCAAACCCACGAAGCTTCCACCGATCCACCTGTGCTTATCACTGGTTCCATGGGTGACCTCAGTAAGCACCTGATGCAGGAGCTTTTACAGCGCGGGTATGGGGTGCGATCGCTGGTGCAAAATCCGGCAGACATTGCCTCATTTTTGGGCAAAGAGAATCCTGCCTTTGAATTCCATGTAGCCGACCTGGCTCGCCCCGATAGTCTGCTGCCCAGGGTCATGCAAAACACACGGGCGGTGATTCATGTCGCCGATTTGGGTGCAAACCACCCAGAGACAGACGCCGAGTTCGTGGCCAGTCTGGATCTGCGGCTAGGGAATTTGGTGCGAGCGATCGCTCCCCAGGGGCAATCTGCCACCGCTACCACTCCCCCCTCCCAGATGATTTTCGACTTCCGCCAGCCCACCACTGACCTGGAAGACGTTTGGGGGGCAGTGGATGATGTGGTTATGGGCGGAGTCAGCCAGAGCAGCCTCCAGTTTACGGGCAGCACGGCCCTGTTTGCGGGGACGGTCTCCACTGCCAATTCGGGGGGCTTTGCCTCCGTACGCACCCGAAATTTCGAACCAGCGCTGAACCTATCCAACTTTGAAGGTATCGAACTGCGGGTCAAGGGCGATGGCAAGCGCTACAAGTTTTTACTGCGGGACGAGTCTCGCTGGGACGGGGTGGGCTACTCCCACTCCTTTGATACGATGGCCGATACCTGGATCACGGTGCGTGTGCCCTTTGCTGACCTGATTCCCGTCTTTCGCGCCCGTACTCTGGAAAATGCCCAGCAAGTTGACGCCAGCCGCATCCGAGCATTTCAACTGATGCTCAGCAAGTTTGAGTACGATGGTGGGCTAAACCCTACCTTCGAGCCAGGGGAATTTCGTCTGGAGGTGGAGTTTATCGCTGCCTACCGCGCCGCTGCTGCCCATGTGATCCTGATTGCTCCCCCTGAAGCGGTTGAGCAAACGGGGGCGATCGCCCAACTCCAGCAAAACAGCATCGCCTGCACTGTAATTCCTTGCGATCTTCCCTGGAATCAACTGGTGGAAAAATGCCTGGGGGCGATCGCTCCCCGATGAGATTTTTGAGAATGATCCTACCGGACGACGGAGGGGCAAATGGCCATTTGCCCTTACCAAACGTTCAACCGAGGGTTAAGTTTTTTCCTGGAAATCTCCTAAGTTACCCCTCCCCTTGCCAAGGTGCAAACAGGCTGCTAATAATATTCCCTGGAGCAAGTGAACGCGATCGCAAGCTCTATGCTATGATAAAGAACCCGGCGTTCTTAATGCTTCCCCCTTGAAGCGAACGATCTGGGATTTTTTTTGGAGAGGTGGCCGAGTGGTTGAAGGCGCAGCACTGGAAATGCTGTTTAGGGGCAACTCTAACGAGGGTTCGAATCCCTCCCTCTCCGTTCAAAAAACGGGGATAGACGGTCAAAATATGCCGTACACGCCATAGGGGTGCAGCATTTCGGAGTATAACCTCTGGGTCTTTTCCCAAACGTCTTGCCGAAATGCTTTACCCCTACAGGGCTACCGATTAAACGGTCTTAACCCGCATCAATACCTGACCAAATTCTACGGGTTCGCCGTTTTCGACCAGGATTTCTACCACTTCTCCAGAGATTTCGGCCTCTAGCTCGTTCATCAGCTTCATGGCCTCGATGATGCACACCGTCTGGCCAGGGTTGATGCGATCGCCAATTTCCACAAACGACGGCTCGTCGGGGGCGGGTGCCCGATAAAAAGTTCCCACCATCGGTGAGGTAACATCCGTCAGCCTGGAGTCCACCAGGTTGGGAGAGGGAGCACTGGGCGAATGGGCAGACGGGGCGGCACTGGACGGGGGCGTAGCTGGAGCGGTGGGCATCTCGACTGGAGGTGGCGAGGCGGCTGGAGCGGCGGATACTCCGCCAGCGCCGACAATCATCTCCCCCTGGCGGCCTTTACGAACGGTTAGCTCAAAGTCGCCGCTTTTAATGGTTAGCTCTTCGATGTCGGTTTGATTGAAAACCGACAGAAGCTCTCGAAGGTCGTTAAAGTTCAATTCCACCGTCTCAATCGTCCAGGTTGATAATCCAGGTCAATAATTCAGCCCACGCTCCAGGCCAAAGTTAAATCGAAAACTTGCCGTGTCAGCGGCGATAGGAATAAGCCCAGTGCGACAACCATTATCCTACGGGATGACGCAATTATGGGAGGCATCAGAAACCCGCAGGCTGCAGCAGGGGCAACCTGCAGGTAAGGGCACGGAAAAATGGGGACGTGGCCTATTCGCGCCCCAGATAAGAATCGTTGCGGGTGTCTATTTTGATCCGCTCGCCCACCGAGATAAACAGCGGCACCATAACCTGTGCGCCCGTTTCCACAATGGCAGGCTTGGTGCCACCCGTCGCCGTGTCGCCCTTGACGCCTGGATCAGTTTCTGTTATCTCAAGCACGACCGAGTTGGGTAGTTCGACCTCAAGGACCTGACTTTCCCAGCGAACGACGTTGACCTCCATACCTTCCTTGAGGTACTTGACGCGATCGCCAATTTGCTCGACGGTCAAACGGCTCTCCTCGTAGGTTTCCATGTCCATGAAAACGAACTGCTCACCCTCTTTGTAGGTGTGCTGCATCACACTTTTGTCGATGGTGGCCTGGGGCACCGTTTCTCCGGCCCGGAAGGTGCGCTCGACCGTATTGCCGGTTTGGACGTTTTTGAGCTTGGTGCGCACAAAGGCTGAACCTTTGCCGGGTTTGACGTGAAGGAACTCAACCACCCGCCAAACGGCACCGTCTAACACAATGCTGACACCAGGGCGAAAATCATTGCTGGAAATCATGAAGCTGCTCGCGTAGGGAGAGTAATCGGCAATTCATTTTACCCTCCAGTGGCCCATCTCTAATACTCTTTTTCGGTGTATAGCCCTACGGGCTAAAGTTTGAGTGTGGAACCCCCGCATCACGGGGGTTCCACACCTCTTAAGTACCTCTTAAGTGTCCTAACGCGAAAGCGTAACGGTGTAACCCAGTTCCGTTTTGTAGACGATTTGGCGGCCCGGCCTATGGCAAGATTGAACATGGGATTTTTGCGCTTCCCCGTGCAGATGTTTGAGTAAGTGCCCAAGTCCAGTTAATTACATCTTGTTATGGTGTGCGCTCCCCGGGGGCGCATAACCCCAAGAAAATAATTTTGTTGAACTACTTAACAGTAACTATGCAGCATTCTCAAATCGGTCTGCTCCCTTCGAGGATTCATCGGTCACTGCGGCCCATTCGCCAGTGCATCCCGGCTGCATGGATAGCCCCAGGCTGGCGGTGGGTCAGCAGCCATTTTTTGGCATCACTCTGGCGATCGCGCCAGCAGGTAATTTGGGGGATGCTGGTAGGTCTGGTGGCGATGGCACTCTGGGGTGGCTGGAATGAGCGGGCGATCGCCTCCCCTCTCCCGACTTTTGCTGATCACCTGCTGATCAGCCGCCTCCCGCCTGGAAACGCCATCACCGATGGTAAAGCGCTGCTCCGCTACGCCCTGCCCATCGACAATGACCCCATTCGGGATTTACAAAAAGAGCTGGAAGACATTTCCGAAACGCTGCGGGTGCAGGGGAGCCGCCGCCTCAGTGCCGTCAACCGCAACCTGGATCAGGCTGAGAAAGTCCTGAAGCGCCCCATTCGCATTCTGGCCGACGTGCCCGACGATCGCCAGGAAACCGCCCAGTCCCTGATCGCCACCCTGCAAATGGGGCTGGCCGACATGCGCACCGCCATCGACAACCGCGACAAAGAAGCGGTGTGGCTCAAGCGATCGGCCCTGCTGGATACGGTGGGCGAACTGGAAGACCTGATGGTCACCGAATTTCCCTTTGAGGTGCCCGAAGAATATAGCTATCTCCCCCAGCTAAAAGGACGGGCCACCATTGAGATCACCACCAACAAAGGGTCACTACAGATAGTGGTGGACGGCTACAACGCCCCCGTTACCGCCGGAAACTTTGTGGATCTGGTGCAGCGTGGGTTCTATGACGGTCTGGAGGTGACCCGTGCCGAGGACTTTTACGTTGTCCAGATTGGAGATCCCCCTGGTCCAGCGGATGGGTTCGTTGACCCTGAGACGGACGAATATCGCGCCATTCCCCTGGAGGTGATGGTGCAGGGCGACACCGAGCCAACCTACGGCGTCACCCTGGAAGAGGCGGGCCGCTATCTCGATGACCCGGTTCTCCCCTTCTCGGCTTACGGCACCGTGGCCATGGCCCGTCCCGGTGACAATCCCAACGGTGGCTCTTCTCAAGTTTTCTTCTTCCTGTTTGAACCCGAACTCACCCCTGCCGGACGCAACCTGCTGGATGGCCGCTACGCGGTGTTTGGCTATGTAACGGAGAATAAAGAACTGTTAGGCAAATTGACGGTGGGCGATCGCATCGAATCAGCCACCGTCCTGCGCGGCGCAGACAATCTGGTCACACCCTCCCCAACGGCCTAATTTTTCCGATGCTAGGTTGCTCGATCGTCTTCAGTAACGGCTATGCGCGTTAGCGAATTGGGGGAACAGGGGCTGCTGCGACGGCTCCACCAGTTTTGTCCGCCAGATCTGGTGGGCGATGATGCTGCCCTGCTGTCGGTGCAGCCTAACCAGAAGCTGGTGGTAACCACCGATGTACTGGTGGATGGCGTGCATTTCAGTATCGGCATGGCTGCTAATCCGCCCACGACCGCCCCTGAAGATGTGGGCTGGCGCTCCGTAGCCGCCAACCTTTCTGACCTGGCCGCCATGGGGGCTACCCCCCTGGGCATTACCGTGGGCCTTAGCTTGCCCGGCGACTTAGCGGTGGAAGACCTGGAAGCCATGTATCGGGGCATGGTCGCCTGCCTGAGCGCATGGGGCGGGGTGATTGCCGGGGGAGACGTGTGCCGATCGCCAATTCTATCAGTGGCGATCGCCGCCTTTGGTCAGGTGTCTCCCCAGGCTGCCCTGCGCCGCAGTACCGCGCGTCCTGGCGATCGCATCGTAGTTACAGGCATCCACGGGGCCTCGCGGGCGGGGCTAGAACTCCTACTCAATCCCAGTGCTGGCGAAGGGCTGGGTTTATCTGACCGACAGCAGCTGATCCGGGCGCATCAGCGCCCCCGTCCCCGCTTGGATGTGGCTCCAGCCCTGGCACACCTGCAGGCCTTTACGCGGGTGCCGTCGGGAATTGCTGGCATGGACAGCAGCGATGGACTGGCCGACGCCGTGCTGCAAATCTGTCGCGCCAGCGGGGTGGGCGCGTGGCTGGATCGGGCACAGATTCCCCTGCCTCCGGCTTTTGCCCACTGGCTGCCCGCAGACCAGGCGATGGATTGGGCGCTCTACGGTGGCGAAGATTTCGAGCTGGTGCTGTTTCTCCCCGAGGCGATCGCCCACGAACTGGTGGATTACCTGGGCGGCGAGGCTTGCATCATCGGCAGCGTTACCAAAGAAAGAACCGTGGTTTTGGGCGATCGCACCGGCCAATGGCCAGATCAGGTTCTCTCCCTAGAGCAGGGCTTTCAGCATTTTTGATGGGGCGCTGATCCAAATTCCGCTTCAGGCCCGATCCGGCTAGATACATCAAGCTTTACAACCCACTTAAGGAACTCGATCAATCGGTTTTGCTTCTATAAAAAGCAGTGATTTTTCCGTGGGGTCATAGGGGATTCCCTTATGATGGGTATAACCCCTCATGGGTCAATCCCTCCCTGGGAGGATGCCGCTCGTTGCTGGAGGGCACCATGACGCGATTAAAGCGATCAGTTGAATTTATCTTGACGGCGTTGGCGCTCACCCTGGCAATTCAGTTCCTGACGCCCATTCATCAGGCGTCAATTAATTTTCAGGGCTGGCAGAATAAAATTGCACCCCAGCCCACCGAAGCCACAGAAAAAGCCGAGCCTTGAACGAAACCCGCACCCCAAACTCCTCTCCCAGAGCGGGCTAGGGGCTTTGAAACTGGTGATAGGTTCTGGCTCCCCTTCTCCCAAGTCGGGAGCAGGGGGCTGGGGGCCATATCCGCGCCAAATGGCCCACTAGTCTTCACTGGCCACAATCTGATTCCGGCCCTGTGACTTCGCTTTGAGGAGGTTTTGATCCGCCCGGCGCAAAAAGCTGATGCCCCGCTCGTCGTCGTCATCCCGCAGCGAGGCACTCCCGGCGCTGATGGTGATGGTCAGTTCCAGAGATTCGTCAATGGCAAAGGGCTGGCTGGCGATGAGGCGGCAAATTCGATAACCAATGCGCCCTGCTTCCCCAGCGTTGGTGTTGTTCAGGATAACGGCAAACTCTTCCCCTCCGTAGCGAAACGGGGTGTCATAAAAGCGCAGGTTGTGCCGCAGGCGAGCAGCAACCAGCTTGAGGGCGCGATCGCCCACCAGGTGGCCATAATTGTCGTTGATGCACTTAAAAAAATCGATATCGAGCATCAGCAGGCTGATGGGCACGCTGCGGCTACGGGCATTGAAAATCTGGCGGGGTAGTTCCCACTCAAAGGCGCGGCGGTTGTTGAGTTCGGTTAAGGGATCAGAAAGGGCGATCGCTGACAGCAAATCGTTGGCTCGAATCAATTCCCGATCGGTCTGCACCCGTCTCAGCCCTGCCCCAATCTGGGCGTGGAGCAACTGCTGATAGGCGATCGCCCCTTTAGTGGGATCGGCCCGATCCAGAACCAGCAGCTCTTTGATGGAAAAGGGCAAAAATGCATCGGCTCCAACGTTAAGGGCGAAGGCGGTGGCCTGCTCAAGCTGCGACGGTGCTTCCGTTGAGAGGAAAGCAGGATTTCCAACTAAGATGCAATAGATCCAGGCCAACCGGTTTTGACTGCGGATGAGGCGGCAGAGTTCAAAGCTTTCGTCCTGATCAGATTGCAAAATCAATACATCGGGCTGCTGTGCCTGAACAAAGGGGATAGCGTCTGCAGCGTTTGCGGCAGTTTCTACCGTCAAATTTGCTACAGCTTGAACGAACTGTACCAGTACATCGCAAAACTCACGACTTCCAACGATTAGAATCGAAGCATCCATTGTTTAAATAGAGAGGACGGTATAACCAGGAAAGTTTAATAGGAAGTCTGGGGCCGATCGATTTAGATACCCTACTGATGACAACTAATACTGGCAATCGCAAGACTAAATTTGCGGAAATGTTGAACCCGTGTCGCTGACAATCTTACCGCCTTGGTTACACTCACTAACTGGCAGGGGCGACCAGGTAAAGGCTTCAGAGAGGACTTGAGGGGCTGGATTAGAACTACAGTGAGGATAGTGGAATTACGGAAAATTCTATAAGTCGAGTGTCATAAACGCTGCCTGGGTTGCAGAGACAGGAGCACTCGCTACCAATATACTGGCCCCAACAGCGGTCAGAAATGTCGCGGATTCCCCTAATTTATCACCCTCTGTATATTTGATTGTTTATTTTATTTGCTAAAGTCGCTCTCAGCATCGATAAGGACATCACCGTGACGAATTCACCCGCGACGCTGCCCCAAAACGAACAGCGCTCTACTCGACAGACGGATTGGCGGCTCGTACGTCTGCTGTTTCCCTATGCCAAGCGTCGCCAGCGCCTGTTGGCGATCGCCATGCTGTTACTCATTCCCCTGGCGATCGCCGAAGCCGTCCAGCCGATCCTCATTGGTCAGGCGGTGTCGCTTCTGCGCAACGAGCCGACAGTGTGGTTTTTGCAGGGGCGATCGCTCTCCAGCGGTTTGAATATTCTAATTGGGCTACTGCTGGTCACCATCACCACACGGCTGGCCCTTGATGGGGTGCAGGGCTACCAGGTGCAGAAGGTGGGTCAGCGCATCACCGCCGATATTCGCGACGACCTGTTTGACCACGTCACCTCCCTGGCCTCCCGCTTTTTTGACCGCACCCCTGTGGGACGGCTGATTACCCGCCTCACTAGCGATGTGGAGGCCCTGGGGGATGTCTTTTCTACTGGAGCCGTGGGCATCGTTGGCGATCTGTTTTCCATGATCGTGATCACGGTCACCATGTTGTTTGTGCAGTGGCAACTGGCCCTGCTGCTGCTGGTGCTGCTCCTACCGATAACGGCACTGATCATTTATTTCCAGCAGCAATACCGGCAGGCCAACTACCGGGCGAGGGAAGAGCTATCAACCCTCAACTCCAATCTTCAGGAGAACATTGTCGGCATTGAGATTGTGCAGCTCTTCCGACGGGAGCAGTTTAACAGTGAGGCATTTCGGGCCATCAACCAGCGCTACGTCCACCAGGTAGATCGCACCATTTTCTACGACTCGGCGGTTTCGGCAACGCTGGAGTGGATTGGGCTGGTGGCGATCGCCGGTGTCCTGTGGCTGGGGGGCGTATTGGTAATGAACGAGCGCATCGACCTGGGCACCCTCACCACCTTTGTCCTGTTTTCCCAGCGCCTGTTTAACCCCCTGCGCCAGTTTGCCGAAAAGTTCACGGCCATTCAGGCGGGGTTCACGGCCCTGGAGCGGGTTAACGACATCCTGGCAGAACCCATCGAGATTCGCGACCCCGATCAGGCGTCTCGGGTAGCGCTGCCGTCCCCTCGGTCGGCTCCCGGTGAGATTCGCTTTGAGGGGGTTTGGTTTGGCTATAAGCCAGATGAATATGTGCTGCACGACCTGACGTTTACCATCCATCCCGGCGAAAAAGTAGCGCTGGTGGGGCCAACGGGGGCCGGAAAAAGCTCCATCATTCGCCTCCTCTGCCGCCTCTATGAAGTCAGCAAAGGCCGAATTTTGCTGGACGGGGTCGATATTCGCGATATGCCCCAGGCTGAGCTGCGGCGGCGCATGACGGTGATTTTGCAGGACGGTTTCCTGTTTGCTGGGGATGTTAAGAGCAACATCACCCTGGGCGAGTCCTACACTTTTGATGAAGTTCGCCGTGCCGCCGAGCAAACCAATGTAGCCGCGTTTATTGAGCAGCTCCCCCAGGGATATGACACCGAGCTGCGGCAGCGGGGCACCAATCTGTCTGGAGGGCAGAAGCAACTGCTGGCGTTTGCGCGGGCGGCAATTCGCAATCCTCCCATTCTGGTGCTGGATGAAGCGACCGCCAGCCTGGATGTGGGTACCGAGGCGATGATTCAGCAGGCGCTAGAGCGCATTCTGGCCGATCGCACCGCCATTATCATCGCCCATCGCCTCTCAACCATTCGCAATGTGGATCGAATTTTGGTGCTCAAGCAGGGGCGGGTGGTGGAAACCGGCAGCCACGAAGAGCTGTTGACCGCTGAGGGGCTGTATGCCAGCCTCTACAAACTACAGATGCTAGAGTCCTGAGTACCCCGGCTTTATCCCAGATCCTTAACTGCCCCCAGCAGTGGCCTGGTTCAGTTCATTGTCCCCCGAACTCTCTCCTGAACGCTCTGGGTCTGGGGCCAGCTCCAGGGCACGATTGAAGGAGGCGTTGGCTTCGCCCAGGCGACCAACCTGCTGGAGGGTGTCTCCCCGGCCTTTCCAGGCAGGGGCGTATTCGGGGTTAATGGCGATCGCCCGGTCAAAAAGCTCCATCGCTTTGTCGTACAGTTCCATCTGGTGATTGGCCACCCCCAAGCCCCACAGTCCGACCACATCATCGGGAAAGATCGCCAGCAGATCATGGCAGGCATCAATGGCCAGCTCTGGCTGGTTGAGGGCGTTCAAGCTGGCGCAGCGACCCTGAAGGGCCGCCAGCCGGTTCCCATCCAGTGCAAGCACCTTGCGGTAAAATTCTAGAGCCGCCTGATAGTCACCCACGGCTTCAAGGCGCTCGGCCTGATTTAAATAAGCCGCCGTCTGCATGGCGGTATTGCCCGTGAGAGGCGTATTCTGCGGCAGCCGACTGACGAGTTCTTCGGCAGGCTTGAGAATGGCGTGTTCTGAAACGCGATGGGCCGATTTGATCAGCCGGTTTTGGGGCGAGACTAAAATCTCTCGGTTCACTACCGAGAGGACGCCGATTGCGCCCAGAACAGCAACCACATACCAGACCGGAATAGACTTTTGCCGCGCCCGAATAGCAACCGCTGCCCCCATGGCCCAATCCTGACACTGGTGCCAGGCCGTCCCCAGCAGCGACTGCCAGCCAGACGGAGAGGAACCCGCTACTCCCCAGGCATCCCCAGCGGGGACAAGCGATCGCCTCCCCACAAACCCCTGAAACTTCCTACCTCCCAGTGCCGTTACTAAACCGGGGGCAGATTGGGGGGCACCCCCCGCCGTTGGCAGCAAGACTTCCGCCGAGGTGGGTGGAGACTGCCCCTCAGGCGTCGATAAATCTGTCAGATGGGTGGCAACCAGGGGTTGGCGCACGTGGGGGGGCAGGTGCTGGAGGGCCGCAAGGGCTTCCTGGGCGCTGGGGTAGCGATCGCGGTAGTCGTATCGCACCATACAGTCAAGCACCTGGGCCAATTCTGGGCTGACCTGGGGTGCGCGATCGCGCCATCTAATTTCACCAGACTGCTCATCTTCCAGCAGCCTCTGGGGAGAAATGCCAGTCAGCGCCTGGATGCCAATCATGCCCACGGCGTAGACATCGCTGCTGTAGCGGGGACGCCCGCCAATTTGCTCTTTGGGGATGTAGCCCAGGGTGCCAATGGCAATGGTGTAGTCGGTTTGACCGGGCTTGGGATTGAGAAACTGGGTGCTGACCTGCTTCACCGCACCAAAATCAATCATGACGACCTTACCGTCTTGGTGGCGGCGAATCAGGTTGCCCGGCTTGATGTCGCGGTGAATAACCCGCTCGTGGTGGACAAAGGTGAGGATTGCCAGGATTTCTTCGAGCAGCGCAATCACCCTGGCCTCAGCCCAGGGCTGTCCGGGGATTAATTCGTCGGAGAGCGATCGCCCGTCAATATATTCTTGAGTTAGATAAAACTCTCGCCCTTCCTCAAAGTGGGCCAGCAGGCGGGGAATCTGGCTGTGGATACCCAGCCTGTAAAGCACCCGAGCCTCCAGCTCAAACAACCGACGGGCTGTCCGCATGGCGGCTCCATCGGCCTGGGCCTTGAGCTGTTTGACCACGCAGAGGGGGTGATCGGGAAGATGCAAATCTTGGGCGAGGGACGTTTGACCGAAGCTCCCCTCCGCCAGCCGCTTGACGACACGGTAGCGACCTCCTAGGAGGCTGGGATTGCGCGGATAGGGGGCAGGTCGGGGACCTGATGCGCTATTCGGGATGCGGGACTTAACCACGGGCTTGATGATCTCAACTCTGAAGAACACATATACTAGCCGATCTTGGTTCTTGCACCCGAATAAATCATAACTGGACTGTCTGGCTCCAGAACCCTGGACAATTCTCAGAGTTACTGCTCTTTGAATCGTTTCTCTTAGAGCACCTTCTCAGGATGGCCTTCTCGAAATCACGCCTGAGGGCTGCTGTTCAGAAACCAGTGTCTGCATCCAAATTGTCCGCAACCATAGCCTACCAAAATTTATTCTTCTCTCGCCTGATTCAGAGGAATCGCACCAGCTAAAGGAAACTGAATGGGAGTCTGGGTTTGAGGAATCCCGAAACCGCCCCCTCTCCTTTCACAAAGTTTCAATAAAGATCTCTCAAGATCTCCGTCAATCTACACAAACACCCCTTTCTACATAGATCGTACAATCGGGCGAAGATTTGACCAGTGGCGTGTGGGATTCTAAACGAAGTCTTTATTATTTCTTTAACTACGTCTTTAATGTGCGCTCCTGTTGCAAAAGCATCGGGATTGCCCCCCGAACCTTTGTAAAAAAATTCTAAGGTTCCAGGGGGGGGGACCTTTGCCAACCGCCGATGGCTCATTTGGGTGCCCTTGCGCTGGTGCAAGAGCGCAGGAGTTGCAGGCAGCCCGTTTGGTCAGCCAAAGTAAAGCATGGAGCTTTCTCTTGAATAGGCTAAACTGGGAACCGGGTTTACTGAATGGGCGACTATAGAGCTTGTCGCGAAGGTTTTTCTCGACGGCGGTGAGCGCGTCCATTGGCGGCAGTGCAGTGAGATGGTTTGAGGAGTGGAGGGTATCGTTAGGTATGGCTCAAGGCGATCAGAATCATCAATATCAGAATCAGTCTCAAATGTCCCGGCATCAAAAAATTGTGGGTGCCTGTTCGGTAATCGTAGGTGGCTTGAGCTGTCTGGGAACGGCGATCGCCCTTCCATCCGGCTATGCTCTGGCCCAGGCTGCCCCCAACCATGGGGACGGGGTGCCCGCCGCTCAAGATTTGTTGGGCACCGTCGCGCCCCAACCCGCTCCCGTTGCTGGGCAACCTAATACTCCTGTAGCGCCTGCCCCTGGCGCGACCGCGCTACCCCCCGACCAGTTTCCCCCTGAAGTGGTGTCGCCGCGCCCCACCCTGCCACCCGGTGCGGCATCGGTGGGGCGATCGCAGTCCGACGCCTCCCAACTCACCCTGCCCTCTGCCACCCCTGAGACGGCTGCCCCCACCACGGTGCTGCCCTCAGTAGATGGAAACGTACTACAGCGGCAAGCACCAAAGCCAGGGTCAGACACCCCCGACTATGGCAGTGTCTACGTCGATCCCACAGACTACAGTTTGGGTGCGACCTCCCGCCCTGATATCGTCCTCTCCGAGCGCTCCACCGGCTGTAAGGCTGTTCTCCGTCAGGGGCAGGCAGTGCCTACCAGCCTGTGTGGTCGCGAGGCAGGGGTGGGGCCATCCGTTGTTCCAGGGGGAACCAGCACCCCCGAAGCTTTTAGCCCGGTCTATTCAGCCCAGGTCGGCCCCATCCACATTGGGCCAGGGGGCATTAGCCTCCGGCGGCTTACCGTTGCCGATTACTACAACCGCACCAGCCGTCCCTCGTCGCTGACCGGCAACGGCAACACGGCAATGATGTTTCCCCTATCCATCCCGGCGATGATTACGTCGCCCTTTGGCTGGCGGATTCACCCCATCTTTGGCACCCAGCGAATGCACACCGGCACCGATTTAGGTGCGCCCCTGGGTACGCCCGTCGTTGCCGCCTATTCAGGCCAGGTGGGGGTTTCCGACTTCTTAGGCGGCTACGGCCTGACCGTGGTGCTCAACCACGCTGAAGCCGCTGCCCAAACTCTTTATGGTCACCTTTCAGAGGTTTTTGTGCAGTCCGGGGAGTGGGTTGAGCAGGGGGATGTGATTGGCCGGGTGGGCAGTACGGGCAACTCCACTGGTCCCCACCTGCACTTTGAATATCGCCAGCAAACCGAGCAGGGCTGGGTTTCCATCAACTCAGGAGACGTGCTCCAGCAGGCTATGGCTCGCATCCATGAAGGGTTTCAGGTGGCAAGCTTACCAACGGCTGACCAGTCCCACCTGACCCTGGAGGTGCCCGGCATTCTCCGGTCAGGAAAAGACGCTACCAAGCCGCGATCGCTGGCCGCCCTGGTAGATGAAAAAGTCACGAAAGTTTGGGAACCTTAGCCCTTGGGCTGTAGCCTCAGGCGGCACGGCCCGGAGCGTCCTCCCCTATGGCTGATCTTGCGCCCGTCACTCTCACCTTGATTGTGTTCATCCTGGGAGCCTCCATCGGCAGCTTCCTGAATGTGGTTGTCTATCGGCTGCCGGCCCAAATCTCCCTCCTGTTTCCCCCCTCCCGCTGCCCCCAGTGCCACCATCGGCTCCAGGTTTATGACAACGTGCCCGTTTTCGGGTGGCTGTGGCTGCGGGGGCGCTGTCGCTATTGCCGCCATCCCATCTCCGCTCGCTATCCCCTGGTGGAAGCTGCCACGGGGCTTCTCTTTGTGGCCGTTTTCTGGCTGGTGGGGCAGCCCCTCCCCACCGTCGGCTACTGGGTGTTTGTGAGCTGGCTGCTGGCCCTCTCCCTGATTGATTTGGATACAATGACCTTGCCCAATGCTCTGACGCAGTCGGGGCTGATGATGGGGCTACTGTTTCAGGCGATCGCCGGATGGTCAGACGGTGCGCTGGTGGGTGCAGCACAGTTCCTGATGATGGGCGTTATCGGTGCGGTGGTGGGCATCTGGCTATTTGACCTGATTACCCTGGTTGGCTCGGCAATTTACGGGCAAACCGTCATGGGCGGCGGGGATGCCAAGCTGGCGGCCATGATGGGGGTCTGGCTGGGGTGGGCCAATCTGTTGCTGGCTGGATTTCTAGCCTGTGCAGTCGGAGCCGTGGTCGGGGGTGGCGGCGTGGCCCTGGGGCTGATCAATCGTCGACAGCCCATCCCGTTTGGCCCATTTCTAGCAATCGGCGCGGTCATTGCGGCTTTCTTTGGCGACGATCTGATCGCCGCTTACCTGGGGATTTTCTTCCCCACAATTGGGGGGAATCCCTGATAGGATACAGGCGCATCTTGCTGCACTGAGGTAAGCGATTCGACCATGACCCATCTTTCTCTCCCCCGGCTGCACGAGGCGTCCCTATCCCTCGACCACAGCGGTTTGATTCACATCCTCAGTCAGGTTGAAAATCTGTTGGTTATTCAAGATCTCGATGGGGTGTGTATGGGGCTGGTGAAAGACCCCCTTACCCGCACCATCGACCCGGCCTATGTGGAGGCTACCCGTGCCTTTGGAGATCATTTCTACGTGCTCACCAATGGGGAGCACATTGGGCAGCGGGGGGTCAACGGTATTCTGGAACGCACCGTTGGCGATCGCCCCTACCTGCAGCAGTCAGGCTCCCACCTCCCCGGCCTGGCGGCGGGCGGGGTGCAGTGGCAGGATCGCCACGGTGAGGTAACCCATCCCGGCGTCAGCGAGGCCGAACTGACGTTTCTGGCCCAGGTGCCCCAGCGGATGGAGGCGCGGCTACGCCAATTTTTTGCCCACCGAGCCGAGGTGAATTTAGACCTGGGGGCGATCGCCCAGGGCATCCAGACAGCGGTGCTGGACAATGTTGCCTCACCCACAGCCAACCTCAATAGCTTTTACGAACTGCTGCGCCACCAGCCCGATACCTACCGGGCACTCCAGCAGGCCATGAAATCCCTCACTGATGAGCTGCTGCAAGAAGCTGAGCAACAGGGTTTGACTGGCTCGTTTTTCGTTCACTATGCTCCCAATCTAGGTCGGGATAGCCACGGGCTGGAAATCCTGCGACCGGCAACCGAGACGGATTCCGGCACCACGGATTTTCAGTTCATGCTGCGGGGGGCGGTGAAGGAGGCAGGCGTCCTCTTTATTCTCAACCACTATTATTACCGACGCACCGGCACCCATCCCCTCGGTCCCGACTTTAATGTGCGGCAGGCTCCCGCTGACCATGCCGCGCTGCTGGAACTGGTCAAGTCACACTTTGATCCGGCGTTGATGCCCCGGATGGTGGGGGTAGGGGATACGGTCAATAGCCAGGTGCTGATGAACGAAGGGAAAATCATCGTCCGGCGGGGGGGGAGCGATCGCAATTTTCTTCAGCTCATTCAAGACATTGGCACGGCCATGGGCAACGGCAACGTTATTGTGTACGTGGACAGTAGCCAGGGAGAGGTGAAAAACCGTAGACCGCTGAAGCTATCCACCGCTGACGGCGCTTTGCAGGTGGTGGACGGCCCCGGCGATCCCGGTGATACCGCCGATCCCCTCACTCTGAATGTGGTATTTCCGGGGGGGCACTCCCAATACTGTCGGGCATTTCAGACCGCAGCCCAGCAGCGACTCCGGCAGGGGTGGGATGGAACCGACGAATCCGGTGTAAACTGAACTGATTACCATCCATTTGATACAATCGTCGAGTGACCTGGATCACAATACGAACCACTGGAAATCGATGGGAAGCTGAATTGATGCAGCAGTTGCTGGCTGCTCAAGACATTCCGGTACGGGTAGTTCACCAGGGGATCGCCTCCCACTTTGGCTATGGCACGCCTGCCGCCGTCCAGGTCAGGCCCCAAGATCGGTGGACGGCCCTGCTGCTGCTCAGCCCAGTCGAAGAAGAATCGCTCGACTGACATCAGTGGGTCAACTGCCTGTTCAGGCCACCCAACGCTTCTACCATCCGTCCGTTAATCCGAGGAACGATCAAACTTCATGTCTCTATTCGACTGGTTTGCAAATCGCCGGAAGACTGGCTCCCCCTCCGAAGAACGCCATCAGCGCGAAATTGCCGATGGCCTGTGGAGTAAGTGTCAAGCCTGTAGTGTTTTGACTTACACAAAAGATTTGCGGGCCAACCAGATGGTTTGCCTCGAATGCGGTCACCATCACCGAATTGACAGCGATGAGCGCATTCATCAGCTCATCGACTCCCAAACCTGGCAGCCCATCGATCAGCACCTGCGCCCCACCGATGCCCTAAAGTTTCACGATCGCAAGTCCTACAGCGATCGCCTCCGCGACACCCAAACCAAAACCCAGCTAATTGACGCCGTACAAACTGGACTGGGGCAGCTCGATGGCTTGCCGGTGGCCCTTGGGGTGATGGATTTCCGGTTTATGGGGGGTAGCATGGGGTCGGTGGTGGGTGAGCGCCTGACCCGGATGATTGAGCGAGGCACGCGGGAGCGCCTGCCCGTAATCATCGTCTGCGCCTCCGGTGGGGCACGTATGCAGGAGGGCATGTTGAGCCTGTCCCAGATGGCAAAAATTTCCGCTGCTTTACAGCGTCATCGAGAAGCCCGCTTGCTCTACGTTCCCGTGCTTACCCACCCTACCACCGGAGGGGTAACGGCCAGCTTCGCGATGCTGGGAGACATTATCCTGGCAGAACCGCAGGCCACCATCGGCTTTGCAGGGCGGCGGGTCGTTGAGCAGACCCTCCGGGAAAAGCTCCCTGACGATTTTCAAACCTCTGAATACATGCTGGCCCACGGATTTGTCGACGTGATTGTGCCCCGTACCCAGCTCAAGAAAACCCTGGCCCAGCTCATCTGTCTGCACCAGCCTTATGTGCATACGCCCCATTTCGTTAATTTGCCCGACCCGCTTCCCGTTCAAACCGTAACTTCCGACTAGGGCAGATTCCATCAGACGTTTCCCTGGCTTGCGGTATGACGGCTTATTTTTATCTGCACGGGTTTGCCTCCAGCCCCAAATCGGTCAAGGCTCAGGTGCTGCGGCAACACTTCCAACAGTATGGACTGAATCTGATCAGTCCTGATTTGAACCAGGCTGATTTTTTCAACCTCACCCTGACGCGCCAAATTCAGCAGGTACAGGCCCAGCTTCCGCCCCCACCCGAAACGTCGGTCATTATTGGGTCGAGTTTTGGTGGGCTAACTGCCGCCTGGCTGGGAGAAACCAGCCTCGGAATCGAGCGATTGGTTTTACTGGCCCCTGCCTTTGGCTTTATGGAACACTGGTTGCCCAAACTTGGCCCGGTGCAGCTACAGCAGTGGCAGCAGACCGGGGTCTTCCAGGTCTATCACCACGGGGAGCAGGCAATGGTGCCCCTCGGCTACCAGTTTGTCACGGATTTCACTAATTATTCCGACAGCGTTCTGAGGCGATCGCTCCCCACCCTCATTTTCCACGGCAAACAGGATGACATTATTCCCATCGAGGCCAGCCAGCGCTACGCCAGCGATCGCCCCTGGGTCAAGCTGGTGGAGCTGGACAGCGACCATGCCCTCGGCAACTCCCTGGAAATAATTTGGCAGGGGATTCAGGAATTTTGCGGCTTACCCGCGTAGTCCCTGTAAATAGTAATGGAGAAATAACCGGAAGACAGCCCGGATCTGGCTTAACTCTTAACCTTAACGTTAAGTTTTTGAGGCGGACGTCGGGCAAGGCGGACGGTATGAGGTAAGACACCAACCATCATGGCAAAGGCATCATCAGGGATTTGGGCGATGGTGGCCCGGTCAAAATAGGTCTCGAACTGGTTCAGAATCATCTGGGCCCGCTTGAGCGAGACAGCGTTGTCGGTAAATTGGTGGGTGAGGCGAATCCACTGCCGTCGAATCAGGTAAGCTTTCTGCCGGTCTTCGTGGGATGTAGAGGCCAGGAGCAGCAAATCGCCCACGGGGAGAACCCATTGACAGTCCAGGTCAAACCCGCCACCCACTGCTGCCCCTGGGCCAGCAAACTCGGCGTGGTAGGTTTTGTAAAGGATTAAACCGTTGCGGCGACGGCTATCGACGATGAGCAAGTCGCCCTGGCGAATCTGTGCCAGGATCTCCTCCGACTCCGAATAGGACACGGACGAGTGGGAGTCAGACCGTTGCTGACCGGGGCTATTGTCACGACCACTCATCTGCCGTAACTTCTCGTTGTGCGGAACGACCTGAATCATTACGTCAACCGATTGAGTACTGCAACAACAGCGATGGGGCACCACTAATTGCTACGCAGAGAGGCTAAAGCAGTTTAAAGCCTTGTAGCCCAGCCTAGCAACTAGGAAGGGTGCATCTGAGAAACACTCCTGACAACCAAAATGATGAATTCTGGAACCAGCGCCGGATTTTTTCGTAATGTTCGTAAATGCCCTGCCGTTATTGGCTAAGTGACAGCCGGAACGAGTTGAAGGGAGGTTGAGAAACCTGCTCTCAGTTTGCCCAAAGTCCAACCAGTTAAACCATCGATCAGGCAAAAAGCATTTTCGGAAATATCTACAAAAATATTTGCGGGAGGAGCAGCTAATTGACAGCCATAGAGAGACGCCAAATCAGATTATTGAATTAAGCCATCGCCTTAGACGTCAAACCAAACCATCTGATTCAGTTAGATCGATCGAGATCAATATCGAGACCGAGCCATCATCTCAGATGCACACCTTGTGCTGCTTCTATTTTAAGCCATTGGCCCAGGGCTAGATAGCGAAGAAATACGAGAAGTTATTGAGGATTTTGTAAAGCCCAGATAAATATTGATTCGCTCTGGAAATTACCTAATGCTGCTGCCGCCGAAGCGAGCGGAGCATTAGAATGCCCAGGAGAGGGAGAAACGCCAGCCAGGAAGAACGCTCTGGCACAGCCTGAGTCATGTTTAAATAAGCGACCGAAGGGGTAGGGTAGCGCTCCAGATAGATGGCGTCGTCGGGGAAGGCCGGCAGGAGTGGGGGGGCGATCGCCCCAGGAGCGGTCGAGCCAGATATAGAAGTTGACCCACCAGCAGGCAAGGCGGGGGTACCCCAAATTTCAAAGGGCGGCTCAATCGGGGAAATGTCTAGAGGCGTCAGTACAGGGGTAGCGGGCGATCCGATGGCAGCAGTGGTTTCGCCACCTGGCACCGGCACTATACCGTTTGCAGCCTCTCCTGAGACGATGAACTGGCTGGCTTCACCTTGAACTCCAACCAGATTGACTTCGGGGTTACGGACATTCCAGCCGATGGCGTCCAGAGCCACCAGGTCGAGGCTGGTAATGGCAAGCTGTTCGCCCGCTCGAATATCGGGGTCCATGATGCCATTGGTCTGGTCTTTCGCCCAGTGGCTGTTGGATTCGCCTGCACCGTGGACGATTCCTGTGGCAAACGGGGCCAGGAGGGTTTGCCCCCCATCTAATGAAAAAGACTTGGGGGATGGGCCTGCCGTCCAGTCGATGACGTTGCGGCCCCTGGCAGCACTGGCTTCTGAGACCCGAAACAGATCGAGGGGGCTGACCGCTGCGAAAAAGTCTTCGGGCAGGTAAAAGGTTTGGGTGCCGACCGTGAAGGGGCTGGAGGTGTCGAGCAAGTCCGTTCCGCTGATAAAGCCCAGGGCGTGGCCCAGTTCGTGGGCGGCAACGGTAGTAAAGTCGAACGCATCTGACCGGATGCCGTCGCTCCGGTCAAAGTCCCAGCGGGTCCGCTGGTTCATCAAAATGGAGGCATCTGGGGTGGATGGGTCGAAGGTGCCTAACCCCAGCGCCTTGGCGTTGGCCTGGGTCATGCGAATGGTTTGATTATTGCTGCTCCCGTTGTTATCAAGGTAGGGGGTAGCGCTCCCCGAGCCAAAGGGACTGTTGCTGGTGTAGTTGATTAACAAATTGAAGCTGTTGCCCTGGGGAATTTGTTGGGCCACCTGATTGTCGATGGTGGAGGTGCGATCGCCCCACAACGCATCTCGCACACTGGTATAGGCAAAGGACTGTTCGTTGGCGGTGGTGCGTCCCAAAACCCCTGTTTCCAGATCGGCAAATGCCACATCGATATTAACCGTGACATCGTCGTGAAGGACAGACGACCACAATTCACCAGCGGCAGAAAAGCCAGCAAGGACTTCGGAGGGGGTATTCGCTGGGGCACTGAAGTTGAAGCTAATGGCCTGGGCTGGCTGATTGACGCTGTCGATGCCAACGCTTCCTAATACTAGGAGCGAAGAGGATAAGCCTGTGACCCCCCCCAGTGACCATCGGGAGATAGGGCGGCGAGTGGCGTTTTCGATTTGTGGGAGAAACATGATCAACTGCCAATATGCTCAGTACTTATAAACCCATTAATCAATATGGCAGAACACCTGAATGAAGCTCTTTGGCCAGGATTGCTGACAAGACAGAGCGATCGCTGATGGGCCGGAGTGAGAAATCGGCATCTTCCCCTGGCCAGGAGCACCTGTGCGACTTATATCATCGACTGCGTTTCACTGCGTGTGATAAGCGCTACGATGACGAACCGGACTCAGCCCCGCAAATCCACTGATTCAATTCTTCAAATATATCTTATACAGGTTTCATGAATATGAGGAGGGGTTTACCCAAAAACCTACATATTTATACAGAAATATATCGAATAACCGAGGCGAAGAGTTGGCAGCACGAGAACTGAAGGGTTTTAACTAATAGTCAAAATTTATTTTTAAGAATAAAAATAAGCAAATCCTTTCTTCTAAAATTCTTTAAAGATCCTTAAATAAAGGCACTACCGAAGCGTCGGGGTTCGCAAATATACGTGCTCTGTTCCGAAGACATGCGCTCCCCATACTTTTATTTGCTACCGGGCTACGATTCACTACGGAGATCAGGTTGAAAAGGCGGTAGAGAGGCACTCCAGAATCCGTCGAAGCACAGAGTTATGCAAACCCAGCGACGAGGGTAGACCCTCTTTAGAGGCGAGACTGACGGCGGCGGTTGAGACCCGCAGCAATTGCCACGACGCTAAGGAGGGCGATCGCCGATCCAGGCTCGGGTACTGAGACCGGATCATCATCAGAGTTCATATCCTGTCCGGGCTTGGGCAGGGGCGGATTCACCCGATTCCAGCCGATGGCATCAAACAGCCGCTGATCGGTTTCCGTAATATTCAGGAATTGCCCCAAGCTCGGGGAGGG
>JAYKGU010000061.1:0-3420 GCA_035285585.1 Synechococcales cyanobacterium | reverse complement strand
GTTTGCGATCGCCCAACCCGTGCTGTCATCCGATGCCATTGTCAACGCCTGCTGCCTGAAGACCCATCGCTTTGGCGGACACTTCACCCTGTCGCTCAAGAACACCATCGGCATGGTGGCCCGTCGCGTACCGGGGGATGGGCACGACTACATGCGGGAACTGCACCGCTCAGCCAACCAGCGGCTGATGATTGCCGAGGTCAACCGCACCTATCGCCCCGCCCTCAATTTGATTGATGGGGTGGATGCCTTTGTCGGCGGCGGGCCAGAGCAGGGGCAGAAGGTCAGGGCCGGGGTGATGCTGGCCAGCACCGATCGCATCGCCATTGATGCCGTGGGCATCGCCATCCTGCGAATGCTGGGCACCACCCCAGAAGTCTCCAGCGGTTCCATCTGGAGTCAGGCCCAGATTCGTTGTGCCGCCGACTTGGGATTGGGAGCCACTGGCCCCGAGCAGATCGAGCTGGTGACGGCGGATAGTGCCAGTGCTCAGATGGGCGATCGCCTGCGTCCGTTTCTCAGCTAGCTCACTGGCTCTGACCAAAATCGAGACATTCGCCGTTCACCTCCCATGCCCTTCTTCTTCAACGGTTCTGCGCTAGTAATCCCTCTCACCCTCCATCTCTTGATTGGAGCGGTTGGAGCCGTCATCGCCTATCGCAAAGGGCGCAGGCTGGATCGGTGGCTGGTGCTAGGGCTGATTGCCGGAACTCCTGCACTGATCGCGGCACTGGTTCTCAAGCCTCAGCCCGACCCCAGAAATGAAATGGATCGGCACTAGCCAGGTAACGCCCTATAAAAACCATTTCTCATGCCTACAACATTCTCTACGCAATCGATCTCTACGCAATCGATCTCTACGCAATCGATCGCCTTTCGCGCCGACCAGAAAATTTTTACACAAAACAGCATAGATTAGTACGCTTGACCGAATAAGCCTGGATACCCATGCCACTGGCCGTCCACAGGGACGCTAATATCTAGGGAAGCTTTAGGGAAAATCATTTCCGCTTACGGTAGAAACCTTTCCAGGCAATAGTTTTAGCCAACGCATTAACCGCCTCCTAAGCGGTAGGCCGCGCGTTCGAATCGCGCCAACCCTGTCCCGGTAGACAAGGCTTCCAGCCGATTTTTGAGCCTTTTGGCATCATTCCAGACTGTCCCAGATCGTCCCAAATTGGGTGTAAATTTGGTGAAAATCTGGTGAAGTGGTGAAGATGAAACGGCCAACGGTTGAAGCGATTAATAGGCGGTTGAAGGAGGCTCGGTGCCCCGTTCGGGTTTTGCAGCGGGGAGGGGCGCTGACGCTGAGGGCGGCTCTGCCGCCGAAGCCTGGATCAGGACGGAGCAATACGTGCTCCGCACAGGCAAGCCAACGCCATCGGCAGGAGATTTCCCTTTGGGTTCCGGCGAGCATTGAGGGTCTGAAGCGAATTGAGGTGGAGGCTCAGAAGCTGGGGTTTCTGACTACCACTGGCCAGTTTGGCTGGAATGACTATCTGGTTGAGAAGGGTATGGCTCCGCAGACGGTTGGTGATTGGGTTGAAGCCTTTAAGCAGCATTACACGAGTACCCATGAGCTTACTGCTAGAACTTGGGAGAAGCATTGGCAGGTGGTGTATAGCCCTACGGGCTGAGGTTTGAGTGTGGAACCCCCCCGTCGCGGGGGTTCCACACCTCTTGAATGTCCTAACGCGAAAGCGTAACGCCATATGACCTGCTGCCTCAAGCATCGCTGCTGACAGAGGCACTCTTGCTGGCGGGGGCACTTTCTACGAAGGAGCATACGCGGCACCGAAAGCAAACGTATGCTAAGCTTCAGCACCTTGCTGATTTCGCTCAGGTGGGGGTCAACCTGAAACAGTACCAGGGGAATTATGGGAAGGCCAAGCTGAAGACGCGGGATATTCCGTCTGACGAAGCGATTGAGGAGTTTTACTGCAAGATTCCAATTTTATTGATTTCAATTCACTGATTGAAGTTCATGTCCCTAGGGGGAAAACGGGGCAACGCATTGTGCGTGCTCTGCATCCGAGATGGACTGAGGAGTGGAAGTTGATTGAGGGTAGCTTGCCGAAGTGCCGGAACCTCAGTGCAGAAAATCTTGCCTATCGGACTGGCGCAAGATGCTAAACGTCCCGTGCCAGTTCTAGCCCATGACGGGGAAAAGCTTCAGCGTCATTAGCCGTCGGTTGTGAGATGTTCGTGAACGAGTGCCCAGCGATCGCCCATGCGTCGCCAGATGTGCGTTCCGTACTGTCGAAAGCTGATGGAGTCGCCAGCCTGGTTAGTACCCCCACCCACCAGGGTGAACGTAGTGGTCGCTAAATCGCCATCAAGCATCACCTGGATCTCGCCCTCTGGCTCAATTTGCCATTCGCTCAACTGCTCCATAAACGGTTCCCAGGTCGCTCGGTATTCTGACCAACTGTTTAGTACGACGACACTGCCACCGGCGTCATCAAAAACTGAAAGCTCGCCGGGAACTTGAGCGAAGAGTTGCCCCATTTTGTCCCAATCTATGGAGGCACGACCCGGACTCCAGGCGGCAAACCACTGTGCTGTAAGCTGTCGAATTTGTGCCTCGTCAGGAGTCTGCGCAAGGGGGGCGGCGGTCATTGGGGGAGGCGACACCATCTCAGCCTGCCCTCTTCCAGGTACGGCGAAAACAGCAAACACCAGGATGAGAGCAGCGAGTATGGACAATCCAATTCGTTCAAAAGAGCGTGACATAGAACTCATGCTTATGGCGTGTAAATCAGATGGTTCTTATCTTAGGGCGATGGCAGCGAGGATAGGATAATCGGCATCATCAAGGTATGCCCCTGCCATACGTCGATGTTCAAATTACCAGGGACTCTTGCAGGATGAGTGGAAGCGTCAGAGCCAGTGAGCTAGCTGAGAAACGGACGCAGGCGATCGCCCATCTGGGCACTGGCACTATCCGCCGTCACCAGCTCGATCTGCTCGGGGCCAGTGGCTCCCAATCCCAAATCAGCCGCACGACGAATCTGGGCCTGACTCCAGATGGAACCGCTGGAGACTTCTGGGGTGGTGCCCAGCATCCGCAGGATGGCGATGCCCACGGCATCAATGGCGATGCGATCGGTGCTGGCCAACATTACCCCAGCCCTGACCTTTTGCCCCTGCTCTGGCCCGCCGCCGACAAAGGCATCCACCCCATCAATCAGATTGAGGGCGGGGCGATAGGTGCGGTTGACCTCGGCGATCATCAGCCGCTGGTTGGCTGAGCGGTGCAGTTCTCGCATGTAGTCGTGCCCATCCCCCGGTATGCGACGGGCCACCATGCCGATGGTGTTCTTGAGCGACAGGGTGAAGTGTCCGCCAAAGCGATGGGTCTTCAGGCAGCAGGCGTTGACAATGGCATCGGATGACAGCACGGGTTGGGCGATCGCAAAC
>JAYKGU010000060.1:0-5039 GCA_035285585.1 Synechococcales cyanobacterium | reverse complement strand
ACCAGCAGAGTTTGACGGTGAGGACGCAAGCGGCGATGCCCGTCGAATGGGCAACTACCATGATGAATCTGGCAACCGCCTACCGTAACCGCATCCGGGGGGACAAAGCCCAGAACATCGAGGATGCCATTGCCGCTTACCAGCAGAGTTTGACGGTGAGGACGCAAGCGGCGATGCCCGTCGAATGGGCAACTACCATGATGAATCTGGCAAACGCCTACCTTAACCGCATCCGGGGGGACAAAGCCCAGAACATCGAGGATGCCATTGCCGCTTACCAGCAGAGTTTGACAATTCTCACACCCGCTACAAATCCCTATGATTGTCTAATTGCTGCTCGTGGTTTAGGAAATCTACACTTTACTCAGGGCGACTGGCAACGGGCACTGGATGAGGGCTACACCCTCGCGATTCAGGCGGTGGAACAAACCCGCACCTGGGCTAGCAGTGATGAGCGGAAACAGGAGGTGTTAGAAAACGCCATTGGGGTCTACGACAATGCCCTGCAATGCTACATCAACCTGGAACAGTACCGGGAAGCCATTTTGCTGAGTGAGCAGGCACGCTCTCGTCATCTGGTAGACCTGATGGCAACGGCGGATCTCTATAAAGACGGCAACATCCCCCTAGAGATTCAGCAATACCTGGAAGAATACGAGTCGCTGCAACAGCAGATCGACCAATTACGACGGCAGCAACGCTCCGATAGCGGTCAACTTGCTGGCACCCACCTTCGCTTCACCCTCCAGGATCAGGAAGCCGTCAAAATCACCGTGAAAGACCTGCTTCAGAAAAAAGCAGAAGTCTGGCGCAAAATCAGAGCCAAAGACCCGGTGCTGGCAGAACAACTGGAAGTGCCCCACCTGGATTTTGACCAGCTTGCCAAACTAATTGCCGATCAGCCAACTACGGCAATTCTCAGCTTCTACAGCACCAATGACCACACCTATATTTTTGTGGTGCGTCACGGTGAAACCGGCATCACCTGCGATGTCCACCGCTGCGAAAAGCAAAGCAAACAGGAATTGCAACTCTGGATTGCTCAGAACTGGCTCATCCCTTACAAAGTTGACTTTGATACCTGGATGGAGCAGATGCCGCAGCGGTTGCGCGACCTGGCTCAACGACTGCAACTGGATCAGCTAATCATCAAGCATCTGCAAGGCATCCAAGACCTGATCCTGATTCCCCACATCTTCCTGCACCTGATTCCCTTTGCGGCACTGCCTGTTTCCCCTCATCCCCCAACCCCTTCTCCCACCGGGGGAGAAGGGGAGCCAGAAGCAGTAATTCTCCCCTCTCCCGTTCTGGGAGAGGGGTCAGGGGTGAGGGCTTACCTGGGGGATAAATTCCGGTTGCGGGTGGTGCCCAGTGCTCAGATTTTGAAATACTGTCATGACCGAGAAAACAGCGGCATGGCTCCGACCGTCCCCGGCAAAGGCTTTGGCTCCGTAGAAGATGCCACCGGCGACCGGCCGATCGTTGCCAGTGGCTTTGAGCAAATCGCCCAACGGCTCCAGATTCCAGATCCTCAACGCCTACGGGGGCCACAGCAAGCCACCCTGACCAACTACCGCCAACTGACCCAAACCCCCCACATTCGGGCACTGCACTCCATCCACCATGCCGGGTCAGACCTGGAAAACCCAATGGAATCGGCACTGTTGCTGGCAAACCGCGATCGCCTCACCCTGGGGCAACTGATGGCTCCCGGTTGGCGGATGCCCCACCTGATCGAAGTCTTCCTCTCCTGCTGCGAAACGAACTTGGGTCGCCCTAATGTCACCGATGATATTGTCACCTTGAGTACAGGCTTCCTCTGTGCCGGAGCCAGAGTCGTGATCAGTACCCTCTGGTCGGTTGATGCATTGGCGACTGCCCTGTTCTGCGATTTTTACTATCAGTTTCGGGAAAAGGGGTGCGACAGACCCACGGCACTACAGCAGGCACAACAAGCGATGCAGCACCTGAGCGGGGAACAACTCAAGACCAGTTATGACGCTCTCTATCAGCAATTACAACAGCAACAGCAACAAGCGGATCAAAACCGTCAGGATTACCGCAAGCAACTGAAATCGCTTAGTGAGTCCCATCCAGACTACAGCCAGGTGAAGAAGAGACTGGAGTATTGGACTCGCCTGAAAAACGATTTAGACAACGCCCTCTATTGGTTTGAAAAGTATCAAAACCAGGACCAGCCCTTTGCTTCCCCCTACTACTGGTCAGGCTTTGTCTGCCAGGGGTTGCGTTAAGAACACCATTGCCCCCAACTTGCCCAAACCAGATCGCCGTTGCAAAAGTTGCAAAAAAATTGCGCGATCGCCTGTGTAGAGCCTGAATCCCATAACCAGGAGTAAGCGAAATATGCCAATACTGCCCAAGTCGAGGTTTAACTGCTTCTTAATGCCAGCGATCGCCCTAGACCTTTCACAGAGGAACAAACTACCATGAACGAGTCCTGGTGCCAACAGCTCGAAGCATTGATGCAACAAACCTGTGCAGTTCTGCCTAAAAGTGAAGCACGGCGCAGGTTGAGCGATCGGCTGATCCGTCATCTGCAAAGCGACAACATTCCCTACTCCCAGTCCTACGATCGTGATGCCCGATCGGAAAGTTCGGCTTCACCACAGCAACGGCGGGCGTATCTCTTACACCAGGAAGCCGTCAGCCAAACCTGGCTCCACTTTCTCCTGAATCTGTGTGAGTGCCAGACCCAAAACACCCAGCACAGCTACGTTTCCCAGGCGTGTATTGTGGTCAAGTACCGACTGCGGAAATACTACCACTGTCGGCTTCTAGATCTAAAAGTTGTCGATTGGGAACGGCGCAAGCAGGAGTTTAAAGAACTGGATGAAGACGGGAATGCTCGTTCCCTGGAAGAATTTCTGATAGCTCCCGCCGATAAACCCGACTGGCTGGATGAATTGTGTCAATGGCTGCAAGCCGATGAGAGTGGTATTCTGCGTCAGACCCATTTGCGGAATAAACCCCAGATCAACGCCCAGGTCGTTCTCCTGCGGCGGCTTTGTGCCAATCTACCCTGGGCAGCAATTGCCGAAGAATTTGAAGTGCCTCAGGGAACCCTGGCTCCTTTTTTCCAAAATCGATGTCTGCTTTTAGTCCGCAAGTTTTTGGAGGAACAGGGATACATCGACCCCGCACCACCCCTGCCGATGATGCCTGAAAATCCCAATATGCAAATGGATCTTGATTGCTGGTTAGAAACCGACCCCACCAAGCAGCTACGGAACACTCACCTGCAAAACCGTCCTGATATTACGGCTCAGCTGGTTTTGCTTCGACAGTTCAAGAGTCAGGACAAACTCAAGGATGTAATCGAGGCGATCGCCACAGAAAATAATCTCAGGCCAGAACGCCTAAAAGCGTTCTACTACCGCAAATGCAAACCCCTGCTGGCTGAATTTGGCAAGCGACAAGGCTACTCAGAGGAATAAGGAGAATCATCATGACTAACTATGTTGTAGACCACGATCGCATCATTGAAATTCCCCTTGGAATCTCTGCCTGGGATATTGCCGATCGCTTTGCCGATGCCCAGTCTAGCTCAACCAAAGCAGCGCAAGTCCGGCGGAATACGTTAGCGGTTTTAGCCGTGCGGGACTATTTGACTTGGCATGAGATTGAGACGAATATCGCTGCCAGTGATTGCTGGAATCCTGCCGTTCGCATGATGGAAGATGTGGCAGATCTGGTGCTTCCCAATCTGGGACGGGTGGAATGTCGTCCTGTGGCACCTGGCGAAGCAACCTGTGAACTGCCAATGGAAACCCTGATGGAGCGCATGGGCTATTTCTGGGTGGAGTTAGACCTGGATGCCTCTGTGGCTCGGCTGGTTGGCTTTGCGGAGCCGACGTTTGAGGAGGATGTGCTTAGCGTGACCCTGCAACGGGAGCAACTCGCCAGCCTGGATCAGTTTCATGCCTTCCTGGGCCGTCGAGAAAAAATTGCCGCCCTGATCAACTCAGCTTATGCCAACCTCCTTCCTCATGCATCAGAACGCCCAGCCATCGAAACGGAATGGACCTGGATTACGCTGAGGTTTCCCAACTATCAATGGAAACTCCGCGCCAAGCAATCCCTTGAAAAGTATCAGGAATTTGAATCTACGCCGGAAGCCGTCCTTGGTCTCGATAGGGAAGGGGCTGCCAGCGGGGATGCAGAAAGTTGGGATGATCGCCTGCAAGACTTTTTTGATGATCTGGCAGATGACCTGGATCTTGAATAAATCGGTGGGTTGAACACGATAGAGAGGACATTGACCTATGGATGAGTCTAGGATGCAGGACTATTTGACCCTGATTGAGAAATTGAGCGCAAGTTCAAATCCGCAGGGGGCACGGCAACTCTTACAGGAGTTATTGCAAACAGAACTGGAACGCTTGCAAACTCAAGGTTCGCAACAGATGATCTTTGCCGTGTTGCGTCGGCATTTAGCCCACCTCAATCTGGGCTTCATTCCAGTGATGCAGCAGGTTATCAGGGGACTCATCGCCGAAAACCCCCAAGCAGCCGAAACGATAGTGGCATTGATGGAAAATATCAGTATCCACATTTCAAACTTTCCTCTGGGAAATCGAGCGGACAATCTAGAGATTACCCTGGCTGGATATGGACTGGTTCTGGAGGTTCGTACTCAGGCACAAAACCCAGAAGGCTGGGCTCAAACCCAGAACAACCTGGCAAATGCCTACAGTGAACGCATCCGGGGCGACCGGGGGGAGAATCTAGAGCAGGCGATCGCCGCCTATGCCCTGGCCCTGGAGGTTAGAACCCGCCAGGATTTCCCGGTGCAGTGGGCAACAACCCAGAACAACCTGGCAATTGCCTACCGTGAACGCATCCGGGGCGACCAGGCGGAGAATCTAGAGCAGGCGATCGCCGCCTATGCCCTGGCCCTGGAGGTGAGAACCCGCCAGGATTTCCCGGTGGATTGGGCGATGACCCAGAACAACCTGGCAATTGCCTACCGTGAACGCATCCGGGGCGACCGGGCGGAGAATCTAGAGCAGGCGATCGCC